>URFI01000115.1 GCA_900547085.1 uncultured Prevotella sp. | reverse complement strand
ACCATGTTCTTGTTGACGGTAATATCGGCAGCAACGAGTGCGTTTTCGGCCACTTTACCAGTCAGTTCTGGATATTTTGAGCGAAGGTCAACCAACATCGAGTGGTTGTCTGTTCCGCCACTTACGATGCTGAAGCCACGTTGTGTGAGTGCATCGGCCAACACAGCCGCATTCTTTTTAACCTGCAGTGCATACTCTTTCCATGACGGTTTCAGGTTTTCGCCGAAGCCAACAGCCTTGGCTGCAATGACATGTTCAAGAGGACCGCCCTGCGTTCCGGGGAATACTGCACTGTTGAGCAGCTGCGACATCATCTTGACATCACCTTTCTTAGTGGTCAGCCCCCATGGATTTTCAAAGTCTTTACCCATCAAAATGATGCCACCGCGTGGGCCACGGAGCGTTTTGTGCGTAGTACTGGTGACGATGTGTGCATATTTGACAGGATTGTTCAGCAATCCGGCAGCAATCAGTCCTGCTGGGTGAGCCATATCAACCATGAGTAAAGCTCCCACTTCGTCAGCAATCTTGCGCATACGCTGATAGTCCCACTCGCGGCTGTAAGCAGATCCACCTCCAATAATCAGTTTCGGATGATGTTGGTGAGCCAGCTGTTCCATCTCATCATAGTCTATGCGGCCCGTTTCCTTATTCAGGTTATAGCCAATGGGATGATAGAGAATACCGGATGTGTTAACGCTGCTTCCGTGTGACAAATGGCCGCCATGATCGAGGTTGAGCCCCATGAATGTATCGCCAGGTTTCAATACAGCCAGCAAAACGGCGGCGTTTGCTTGTGCGCCCGAGTGTGGTTGTACGTTGGCAAACTCGGCTCCGAAGAGTTTTTTGACACGTGCTATCGCCAGATTCTCTACCTGGTCAACGATTTGGCAACCGCCATAATAACGCTTTCCGGGAAGGCCTTCGGCGTATTTGTTTGTTAGATACGATCCCATTGCCTGCATGACTTCGTCGCTGACAAAGTTCTCTGAGGCGATAAGTTCCATTCCTTTGAGCTGGCGTTGATGCTCTTGCTCAATGAGATTAAAAAGTTCTTGATCTTTTTCCATGATTTTTTTAATTTGGTTTAAGTTAAGATGTTTCATTTAGAATGGTCTGCGATTCACAGCATTCTGTTTGTTTTTTTGGTCTATTATTGATTGTTTTAGTGAGTTTGACAGGACAGGATTCAGCAGAGTTCTACTTTATTAATGTCTTGTTCTTTATCACAATAGTGACATTTCAGTAGACCATGTGTCTTGTCTACCACATGGAATACGGTTTGCATGGGCTCGTTGTTGGTGATGCACATGGGGTTGTTGCATTTCACGATACCGCGCAATTCGTTTGGTGTCTCAACGGTTTTCTTCTCCACTACTTCGTAATCTTTGATGATGTTGAGCACTATTTTCGGGGCTACCACGGAGAGTCGGCTGATCTCTTCGTCAGAGAAGAACTTGTCCGAGACCTTGATGATTCCTTTCTTACCAATCTTTTTGGAGACAAAATTGTTGCCAATGGTAACTGGTGTGTTTAATGATTGAAGTTCCAGCAAATTGACAACTTGGTATGTCTTGCCTGCAGGAATATGATCAATAACAGTACCATTCTCTATTGCTGCAACTAAACGCTCTTTTTTATTCATAATCAGAATATTATTGTTGTATTACAACTTATTTGATAATTGTTTTATCTTGCTTGATGTCTTCAAGTGTGATGCCTAAACAATGACTGAAAATGGCTTGTCTGGCATAGAGTCCGTTCTGTGCTTGTTGAATATAATAGGCATGCGGATTGTCATCCACGTCGTAAGCAATTTCGTTGACACGTGGTAGTGGATGCAGTATCTTGAGGTTGTCCTTGACATTTTTGAGCATGTCGTTGCGCAGAATGTAAACGTTCTTCACATGTTCGTATTCCATCAAGTCAGAGAAACGTTCTTTCTGCACGCGTGTCATATAGAGAATGTCGGCATCAGCCAGCACCTTGCTGTTAAAGGCAGTGTGCTCTTGATACTTGATGCCGTGCTCTTGACAATAGAGCTTGTACTCCATAGGCATGGACAGTTCGTTAGGAGCAATGAAATGGAAAGTGGGGTTGAAGTGACGCATCGCCATAATGAGAGAATGCACCGTGCGACCATACTTCAGGTCGCCCACCAGGTAAATGTTCAAATTCTCGAGCGTTCCTTGCGTTTTATAGATGGAGTAGAGATCCAACAAACACTGTGAAGGGTGCATGTGAGCGCCGTCACCGGCATTGATGATGGGAACGGGAGCCACCTCACTGGCATATTGAGACGCTCCTTCGATGTAATGGCGCATCACGATGAGGTCGGCATAGTTGGAAACCATAAGTATGGTGTCCTTGAGGGTTTCACCTTTAGATACACTGGAAGCCTTTGCGTCTGAAAAGCCTATGACACGTGCTCCCAGTCTGTTGGCAGCCGTTTCAAAGCTAAGGCGGGTCCTGGTTGATGGTTCATAGAAAAGTGTGGCTACGACTTTACCCTTTAATAGTTCGCGGTTGGGGTGCATTTCAAATTGCTCGGCCATGGCTAACAGATACATCAGCTCATCTTTAGCGAGATCGGCAATCGTGATAAAATGACGTTTTTCCATTTTGTATACTTGATATGTTTTGGAATTGACGGCTAAGTTAGCTATTAATTTTTATTTACGAGAGATAATTAAAAGAAATGTTGTATTTTTGCATCAATAATATATAATATGTGTTGTGGAGAATGAGAAAGGCATTTGTTCATTTCCTTTGGAAAACTTTGATCGCAGTATTTTGCGTCATCCTAATTGCATTTATTGCGATATGGAATGGGTGGATAGGCTATATGCCTGAAGTAGAAGACCTTCAAAACCCTATCAGTCGTTTTGCAACCCAGGTTTATTCGGCAGACGGCAAAGTGCTGGGTACCTGGAACTTTAACAAGGAAAACCGCATTGTTATACCTTATTCAAAAATTTCTCCACATCTGGTTCATGCCTTGGTTGCAACAGAGGATGAACGATTCTATGAACATTCGGGAATTGACTTTTTCGCATTGGGGCGCGCTATCATCAAGCGTGGAATACTTGGACAAGAGAATGCCGGAGGTGGTTCAACCATTACGCAGCAGTTGGCTAAACAGCTTTATTCGGAAACTGCACGAAGTACATTGGAACGAATGTTGCAAAAGCCCATTGAATGGGTCATCGCGGTAAAGTTGGAGCGAAATTACACAAAGGAAGAAATCATCGCTTTATACCTTAATTATTTTGATTTTCTTCACAATGCAGTAGGAATTAAAACTGCTGCAAATACATATTTCAACAAAGAGCCAAAAGACTTGACTGTCACAGAGTCGGCCATGCTCATCGGTCTTTGTAAGAATCCGTCTCTTTATAATCCCGTTCGTTATCCTGAACGTTGTACCGAGCGTCGTAATGTCGTGCTAGGGCAAATGCAGAAGGCCGGCTATCTTTCGAAAGCAGAATATCACCAGTACGCAGATGAAAAGCTTAAGTTGGACTTTCACCGTACAGATCACAAGAATGGATTGGCTACCTACTTCCGTGAATTTCTGCGCCAATATATGATGGCCTCACGTCCAGATCGTTCTGATTATCCTTCCTGGAACCAGAATCAATTTGTCTTTGATTCCATCGCATGGGATACAGATCCCCTCTATGGATGGTGCAATAAGAATTTTAAGAGAAATGGCAAGCCTTATAATGTCTACACAGATGGCTTGAAGGTGTTTACCACCATAGATTCACGTATGCAGCTATATGCTGAACAGGCTGTTTATAACCATGTGGCTAAGTTCTTGCAACCGGCTTTTGACAAAGAGAAAGCCAAACGCCCCAACGCACCCTTTACCAAAGCACTGACACCGAAAGAAATCAGATCTATTTTGAACAGGTCTATGATAGGAAGTGAACGCTATAGGGCATTGAAAGCCTCGGGTGCCACTGAAGCAGAAATCAAGAAGTCGTTCAACACGCCTGTCGACATGGCGGTGTTTACCTATCATGGCGATGTGGATACGACAATGACGCCCATGGATTCTATCCGTTATTACAAATCGTTCCTTCGGGCGGGCTTCATGAGTATGGATCCGCAGACGGGTCATGTGAAGGCATACGTGGGTGGACTTGACTACAATCACTTCATGTATGACATGGTGATGAATGGACGCCGACAGGTAGGGTCGACCATCAAACCTTTTCTGTATTCCTTGGCCATGGAGAACGGTTTTTCTCCTTGCGACCAAGCCCCCAACGTGCAGAGGACCTATATGGTGGCGGGCAAGCCTTGGACGCCAAGAAACACCAGTAGAAGACGATATGGCTCAATGGTGACGCTGAAATGGGGCCTGGCAAACTCGAATAACTGGATATCGGCATACTTGATGAGCCGTTTGAACCCACAGCTGTTTGTAAGTATGCTCCACGACTTTGGCATTCAAAATCCAGACATTCATCCCTCTATGGCTCTTTGTCTTGGACCTTGTGAAGTTTCTGTTGGCGAAATGGTCAGCGCATACACCACATTTGCCAACCACGGAATTCGTACTGCTCCGATGTTTGTTTCTAAAATAGAAGACAATGAAGGGAATGTGCTGGCTACTTTTCAGCCTCGTATGAGCGAAGTAATCAGTGCGGAGAGTGCCAACAAAATGCTAGTTCTCTTGCAAGAAGTTGTTGACAGAGGAACAGCAGGTCGATTGCGTTTCAAGTACAACATCGATGGAGAGATAGGAGCGAAGACTGGCACTACAAACCGCAACTCTGATGCCTGGTTCATGGGCTTCACGCCACAATTAGTGAGTGGATGTTGGGTAGGCGGTGAAGACCGCGACATTCATTTTGACTCCATGAGGATGGGGCAGGGGGCAACCATGGCTTTGCCAATATGGGCTAACTTCATGAAAAGAGTTTATAAAGATGCTTCGTTAGGATATAAACCAGATGCTTCATTTGGGCTTCCTGAAGGCTATAATCCGTGCGCCGGAGATGATAGGGACATAGATGAGTTTGGTATCGACGAGGTTTACGAATAATAGATGTGTTGAAGTCATAGATGTTGCCGTAAACATACTTTCGATTCTCAAATTCAACAATGCGCGAATAAAGTTGCAAAATTACGATAATCTAGTAAAGATAATAATCTTTTGGCTCAGTAGAAATTTACAAGGGATAGGAGAGGGTGCATCATGAAGACGAATTAAGATACACCCTCCTTATTTTTCATACTCAAACAAAGTTTTAGCAAACAACAATAGAAAACTTGTTAAGGCTCTGTTATTATCTCCTTGCGCACTGTTCCATCATCCATCACGATGATGTTGACACCCCGTTGCGGCTTGCTGATTATGGTTCCGTCTAGCCGGTAGCGTGCATTCTCCATAGGCGTGCGGCTGTCTGCGAGGTGTTTGTCAACCGCGTTGGACACCTTCCGTGGCTTGATATTGAATGTCATCGACTGATTCTGGTAAAGTATCTTTTTGAGATCCACAAATCCGTCGCCGCCTCCCAGTCCGTATACCACATGGAAATTGCCCTTGTCGTCGTAGCCGTCGATGACAAAACAATGCGGTATGTAGGCCGTGCTGCCTCCATAGATGACCGGCATGCCGTCTGATAGTTGCTGGTAAAGAGTTGTATACCATATGCTGTCATTTACATCATCGTAGAAGGTTGACAGGTAGGTCACAGCATCGTCGTAAGTGAAATGGTCTTTCAGGGCCTGAGCCACATCCATGTCAAATGCGCCACTGTCGTATTGTCCATACTGCATTCTCACAGCAGCACCACAGTCAGCCATGATTTTTGCCACTGCTTGTTTCTCCTCGTCCGAGCTGTTGTCACCGTATGTGTAGGCATCTTTCATCTTCTCTCAGTCGTAGGTGCTTTTACTGAAGTCGGTCTCAACGATATATGCTAGTCTGTCGTCCCCCTCATATGTGTACCTCACACTACCTTGTCCGTGCGCTGGATAACCGTAGTATTTCATAACCTGTGCCATGGCTGTTGCCACGCAGCCCGTCTTGCAGTGTACGTTCTTGCCAGGAGCTAGCGGACATTGTAGATTATAGGGTGCATTCTGTCCCCAGGTTGTCTTGAGCATGGGCGCCACCGATGGTTTTATTTTGCCCTTCATGAGGCTGAAGCATTCATATTGCGACATGTCTTTCGCATGAATGCCCATGAGCAGGCAACATGAAATGAGTGTGAGTAGGGTTTTCTTGTTCATGACCTACAATGTAATTTTGTGAAATATGCTATATGGTAAATAATAAAAACAACAGGGATGGACACGCTTGTGGCATGCTCATCCCCGTTGTATCAGAAAGTTTACTTTGTTTCTATCTCTTCCTTCATGTCAATAAACTGCTTTTTTGAATTGTAAAATTCATATTGCAAAAAAGCTAGTTTTTGTGAAGGGATAACGCTAACTCCAAGTCCGTATTTCATCTGCCACTTACGTTTCAGGGAGAACACTCCTTGATTGATATAGGCGGATACATACGGATGAACATGGAGCGTGAACCGTTTAATTCCTATTTTGTTGACTAGTTTGTCAATTTTTCTTTCAAGTTGATCGGTAAATAAAATACTAGACTTAATTTTACCTGTGCCATTACACGTTGGGCATGTTTCGTCAACATTGACATCCATCACAGGTCTTACACGTTGTCTAGTGATTTGCATCAATCCAAACTTGCTCAGTGGGAGAATGTTATGACGTGCACGATCACTTTGCATGTTCTTACACATGCGTTCGTAGAGCATCTGTCGGTCTTCAGCAAGATGCATGTCGATAAAATCAACAACGATAATGCCTCCCATGTCACGCAGCCTGAGCTGCCGTGCCAATTCGTCTGCTGCCCCAAGGTTTACTTCAAGCGCATTTGCTTCTTGGTCATTTTCTTTTCGTGTTCGGTTCCCACTATTTACATCCACGACATGAAGGGCCTCGGTATGCTCAATGATAAGATAGGCACCATGCTTGTAGTTGATGGTCTTACCAAAGCTAGACTTAATTTGTTTTGTGATGTTGAAATTATCAAAGATAGGCACTTTGCCCGTGTACCGTTTCACAATGCCCGACTTGCTCGGGGCTATTAACGTGACATAGTCTTTAACCTGCCTAAATGCTTCTTCATCATTAATATAAATATTCTCGAAGCTTGGGTTAAATATATCTCTTAATAAAGCGATTGCTCGTACCGCTTCTTCATATACTAGTTGAGGTCGTTTTTGGGTTTTCTGTACTTTGACAATCGCATCTTGCCAACGCTTTGTCAACACTTTCATTTCGCCATCTAACTCAGCAACTCTTTTTCCTTCTGCCACCGTGCGTACGATGACGCCGCAGTTTTTAGGTTTAATGCTGCGAACGAGTTGTTTCAACCTGGCGCGTTCCTCACCGTTTTTGATTTTTGAAGAAACGGAAACTTTGT
>URFI01000114.1 GCA_900547085.1 uncultured Prevotella sp. | reverse complement strand
TTCAAAGTGGGCACACCTCAATTCATTCCAGGCGAGAAAGACTGGGTATACGGCATTCTGGTTCGAGGGAAACATGTGGTGACAGGCGACAGGATTTCCATCGAAGACACGGTGATTATCCAAGCGGGAAACGGCATGCGCGACTCAACTGACGTGATTGACTATGTAGATCCGATTTATCCTGAATATGACCCAAGCGAAGAGGATGACGTTGATGGATTTGAAGAAGTGACGGGACCAGTGACGGAAACGGAAGAAGCAACAACTCATCCGCAAGAGGTCAAACCCATCAACCCAAGCAAAACGGAACCCACCGTGCCGCAGAAGAAAGAGCCAGCGACACCTAAGAAGACCGAACCGACCACGCCTAAATCACCCAAATCCACTCCAAAATAAGAATAGATGGCCGAAGAAGCACAGGACATGACGTTGTTGGAAGACGATGAGGAACAGCAACTTTATGAGCATTTCCGCATCGTGGTTGACAAAGGACAGGAGCCTTTGCGGGTGGACAAGTACATGTTTGAACGCCTGAAGCACTCCAGTCGCAACCGCATTCAAAAGGCTGCGGACGCCGGATTCGTGCATGTAAACGACCAACCCGTAAAGAGCAACTACAAAGTTCGTCCTTTGGATGTCATCACGCTGATGCTGGATGCGCCGCAACACGACCATACCATCGAGGCCGAAGACATTCCCTTGGACATCGTGTATGAAGATGCCGACTTGATGGTGGTTAACAAAGCGCCCGGCATGGTGGTGCATCCAGGTGCCGGAAACTTTCACGGAACACTGATTAACGCCGTGGCTTGGCACCTGAAAGACTTGCGTTCGTTCGACGCCAACGACCCCGCCGTGGGGCTTGTTCATCGCATCGACAAAGACACCAGCGGACTGTTGGTCATCGCCAAGACACCTGTTGCCAAGACAAAGCTTGGACTACAGTTCTTCAACAAGACCACTCACCGTAGCTACAACGCCTTGGTATGGGGCAACTTCAACGAGGAGGAAGGGCGCATAGAGGGCAACATCGGGCGAGACCCAAGGGACAGGTTGCGCATGAACGTGTTTCCACCCGACAGTGAGATAGGCAAAAGCGCCGTTACACATTATCACATACTGGAGCGTTTCGGCTATGTAACGCTCGTGGAATGTATCTTGGAAACGGGAAGAACGCACCAGATACGCGCCCACATGAAGCACATAGGGCACCCGCTGTTCGGCGATGAGCGATATGGTGGCACCGAAATTCTGCGCGGACAACGCAGCTCAACCTACAAAGCCTTCATCCAAAACTGCTTCAAAGTGTGCAACCGACAAGCCTTGCACGCCAAGACATTGGGATTTGTACACCCCACAACAGGCCGACAAATGGACTTTACCTCCGACTTGCCCAACGACATGCAGCAGCTTCTCAACAAGTGGAGCATCTATGTTCACGGCACTAACAACGATACTTTTGAAGAATAAACAATAATATACATCATCTATGAATGATCTGAAACGTAACATTGCCATCGTTTGTGGTGGCGATTCATCAGAATACGACGTATCCATACGTTCGGCACAAGGCCTCTATTCGTTTTTCGACAAAGAGCGATACAATGTTTACATCGTCACCGTAAAGGGACAAGACTGGAACGTTTGCTTTGACAACGGCGACACGGCCAGCATCGACAAAAACGACTTCTCGTTCGTCAAAGAAGGCGAAGCCGTGCTTTTCGACTACGCCTACATTACCATTCACGGCACCCCAGGTGAGAATGGCATCATGCAAGGCTACTTTGAGCTGTTGCACATACCCTACTCTACCAGCGGTGTATTGGTGGAAGCAATGACCTTCAACAAGTACGTATTGAACAACTACCTCGCTGCATTCGGCGTCAAAGTGGCCAAAAGTATGTTGGTGAAACGTGGGAAAGAGGACAAACTCTGCGAGCAGGAGGTGCAAGATGTCCTCGGCATGCCCTGCTTTGTCAAGCCTGTTGCTGACGGTTCGAGCTTCGGAGTGACCAAAGTGAAGAACACAGACCAGCTGGCTCCGGCTTTGCGCAGGGCCTTCATGGAGAGCGACACGGCCATGATTGAGCATTTCATGGATGGAACCGAACTATCCATCGGCTGCTACAAGACCCGCGAGAAGAGCGTGGTGTTCCCCGCAACAGAGGTGGTGAGCAGCAACGAATTCTTCGATTACGACGCCAAATACAACGGACAGGTGCAGGAAATAACGCCTGCCCGCATCTCTGAGCAAACCGCCAAGGAGGTTGCTGAGCAAACAAGTAGGATCTATGACATCCTCCAGTGCAACGGCATCATTCGCATTGACTACATCATCACCAAAGACGAAGCGGGCCAAGACGTGGTGAACATGCTCGAGGTGAACACCACTCCGGGCATGACACCAACCAGCTTTATTCCACAACAGGTACGCGCCGCAGGCCTGAACATCACCGACGTGCTGACCGAAATCGTAGAAAATCAATTCTAACACCTCATCATGCATATCCCATCCGAATTCGACTCCATCCGTCCTTTCGAGCCCGAAGAGCTGCCGAAAGTGTTCGATCGACTGTTGGCCGACCCACAGTTTCAGCAGGTGTTGGCCTATCTTTATCCCAACGTGCCAATAGATGCAATTGCCCAACGGCTGCATGCCTGCAAGACGAACGTTGACTTTCAGAAGGCTTTCTGCTATGAATTCTTGCAGAAGCTGTTGGCGCAGAAAGCCAAGAGTTGTGACATGGATGCCACGGCCATCAGCAATGAGCGCAACTACACATTCATCAGCAACCATCGTGACATTGTTCTCGATTCAGGACTGTTAGCAAAACTGCTGATCGACCACTGCTTTCCGACTACCTGCGAGATTGCCATTGGCGACAACCTGCTATCGCTGCCATGGGTTAAGGACTTGGTGCGGGTCAACAAGGCCTTCATCGTTGAGCGCAGTGTGTCGTTCCGAGAGATGCTCGCCACCAGCAAACGGCTCTCCGCATACATGCACTTCGCCATTGGAGAGAAGAAAGAAAACATCTGGATTGCACAGCGCGAGGGGCGTGCGAAGGATTCAGACGACCGCACGGCAGAGAGCATATTGAAGATGATGGCCATGGGTGGAGAGGGCAACATCATCGAGCGACTGCAACAACTGCATTTGGTTCCGCTGGCCATCTCTTACGAATACGACCCCTGCGACTACCTCAAAGCGGCCGAGTTCCAACAGAAGCGCGATAATCCTGACTGGCAAAAAGGACCGCAAGACGACATCGTGAGCATGCAAACGGGCATCATGGGCTACAAGGGACACATCCACTATCACTGTACACCCTGCATAGACGATTACCTCGGCACGCTGGATGCCAACATGCCAAAGGCCGATTTGTACCGCATGATAGCCGCACACATCGACCAAGAGATACACCGTAACTACCGCATCTATCCCAATAACTATGTCGCCTACGACCTGTTGGAAGGGAACAACGCCACATCGAGCCACTACACCCCGCAGGACAAAGCTGCATTTGAGCAATACTTGTCAGACCAACTCGCCAAGATAGACATCCCCAACAAGGATGAAGCCTACCTGAGAGAGCGCATGCTGACAATGTATGCCAATCCCCTGAAAAACCATTTGACCGCATGTTGAGATTCTCCGTCCTCGCCTTGAGCGTTATAAGCCTGTTGGCAGCTTGCACCATCGACCCCTACGAGGCAGGCGACGGACAATACTCGTACCTCAAAGCCGAGATGGCAAACATGCACACCGCAACCAAATGCAAGGTAGATTACGCCGTGACGGACACCGATGAGAAGCTCACATTCAGTCCTCCCCTCAGCTGTCATTGGGCCACCACACCCGACAGTACCTACCGAGCCATGCTCTATTATAAAAAATCACCTGACAAAACGGAAGGTAACACATGCGTCAAGGTGTGGGTGTTGCACCCCATGAAACCATTAAAGGACACCCCCACCGATCTCGTAAAGTTGCAAAGCAGCTGGCTAAGCCAAAACAAGAAGTACATCAACCTACGGTTGGGCGTTATGTCTGGAAAGCCCGATGACGAGAAACAGAAGCAAAAGATTGGCATCGTACTCAACAAACAAGTGACACACGCCAATGGCAAGAAGGCCATTGACCTACAGCTGTTGCACAACCGCAACCAGGTTCCTTCCTATTACACCAATACCCTTTACATCAGTATCCCCACGGCATCCTACAAAACTGGCGATTCCATCCGTCTCAAAGTAAACACCTACCAGGGCATGGTGGAGAAAACTTTTGTTTTGTAGGCTGTCGATGCACCCTCTTTTCAAAGGAGTTATAATAGCCACTGCCAATCAAAGGCTTTCGGTTTTCATACATTATTTCCCCAAAATCTCATTCTCAGCCGCGAAAAGCAAACCGCCCCTTGCATTCTTGTCTAGCTTGGTTTATTGTCTGCTTTACCATAATACATAAGCTACAAACAGCGTTTCTTACGCCCCCTATATACGATATAATCATGTAAGAAACGCTGTATTATTCTTAGTGTCCCATGCGTGAGGTATCAACTTCCTTAACTTTTTTCTCCTTGTAACCACCGAACTTATAGACAACGGCAAAAGTAACTGTCGACCAATTGTTGTTAAGTTTCATACGAAAGTTTTGGTTGCCTTGCACGGAACGGGTGTCGTATTTATTGTTGAAGATATTGCTGCCATTGAGGCGCAGCCCCCATTTTCCATCGTGTGACGACCATTGCAGTTTGGCATTCATTCGGAAGATGGGACTGATGTCGTAAACTCCTTGTATTGCTTTCGACTGAAAGAAAGGATTCAGAATAAGACGCAAGTCCTGTGTTTTGCAAAGTTTTACCGATGCAGTGCCGCCAAGTATAGCAGAAAGTTTCTCACGATCGAATGGCAAGTCGAAGAAATGGTTGCTCTTATCGTGCCTATAAGTTCCTACGGCAAACACGTTTCCGTTGAGCCATTTGCCTGCACTGAAGATGGCAGAGGCCTGCAATCCGAAGCTATTTGAATAATCGAAGTTGGTTTCTTTCATGATGACAGCCACTCGGTCTGCTGTCTGATAAGGCAACTGCACGGAATAATCAGGCTTCAGATTTGCGAAAGCCATCAGCGTATAACGTCTTTTTATCTGCCACATAAGGTTGACATTATATTCAGAGTAGGGTTTCAAATCGGGATTGCCATGTATTTCTGTGTAGGTGGATGAATAAAACACATTGCTCATGGTTGACCAATAGCTCGGAAACACTGAATTGGAATTGAAGGAGAGGTTGATCAAATGGTTGTCGTTGATGCTCCACAAAGCATTGAGCGTAGGATATATGCGCCATTTATTCCACATAGGAGAGTGGTATTGCTCGGCAGCAACGGAAGCCTCAAGACTGATTGCCTTATTGACCTGTTTACTGAAACCTGCATACATGTTCCATATCCGCTCATTGATGTCAACGCTGCTGGTCGCATTGGGCAGAATGTTTCCCTTTTTATCAAGGGTGCTCTGATAGCTCTTGTTGCTCGCAAACTGTCCTTTCACGCCATACGACAATCCCCATCCATGTGACAATGAATGGGTTTGGTCCGCCGTAAACATCCATTTATTGATGGTCTGCTCGCTGCCACTTGTCAGGTTGCGTTCTGTTTCTGTCGTATTTTCATCCGCCTGCATCGTGCCGTCAAGCCATTGTTGCTGCGGCGTGCGATAGTAGGTGTACGAGCCGCTAAGGGTGAGTCCGAAAGGAAGTGAATAGTTGACATCCACATTATGCAGATACACATGACTGTCAAGGTGCACTCTGCTTACGCTCAAACCTGTCGTTTGGCTGTTAGAGCTGTTCTTTTTCCAATTTCCAGTATAGGCAATGTCGAGATGATGATCCTTGCTGAACGCATAATTCATACCCAATCGGTAGTAGTGCCTAATGCCAAACGACTTCTGCCAAGTTTCGTCATAATAGCCTACACGTTTGTTGCCCAAAGGATGATTGGCTATGCGTGAAGACTCACCGTATGAATTGCCGTTAACGTATTGATACTGCGCATCCAGTCCAAACTTGCCTCTTTGTATGGAAAGGTAAAGATTACCAAAGCCAGTTGAATATTTTCTTTGCTGCAATCCACCAACCACCTGTCCCGACAACCGATTGGTGCCAGCATTATCTTTCGTAACAATGTTGATAGCCATGCCACGAACATGATAGCGAGCTGGGGCAGACAACATCACCTCAGCCTTGGCCAACTGTGCGGCAGGCATCGCTTTCAGTCGTTCTGCCAGCTGTTCTTGCGTCAACGTAGTGGCTTGTCCATTGATAATCAACGTCACCGCATTGCCCAAGAGGGAGATACTACCAGTGGCATCGCTGACACCGGGAATGCGTGTAAGCGCCTCGTAAGCGTTGTCGGCAGGTAACTGCTTCAACAGCAACGGCATATTGTACAATAGCATGCCACGCTCTGCCTTGACGATGGGGCGCGAGCCCTTTACCATTACTTCAGGAAGATTGTGCATCATGGACTCCATGGTGAGTGAATCCTTTGAACTTTGCACTTGTGCGTGAATGGATAAGGTGGATACCAAGATACATCCCAAGAAAAACATTCTACATCTCATTTGCTGCTGATCATTGATTAAGTTTGACTGGTTCGACTAATGTATACAGCGCAAATTTATAAAATAAAATCATGAATCTACAAAAAACTTGTATATAATTAACAATAACGGCATTATCAACAGAAGCTATGAAGTAAAAGGCACAGCGTTTTGGGGGGATAATCCTGTAATGAAGAAGGGGGCCTGTCCATCGATCAACAGTGCCGATGTTCGTTCTGTGAAAGAGAGTTGGCAAGGGAAATAGGCGTTTGGCAAGCGTCCACAAATCGTTGACTATTTTTACCAATTTTCACCCCAAAAACAGCTCTTCAAAACTTACAATCTGGAAAAAATCAATAGGCTGGCAGGAGGTAAACAGGGAGTAATTGGGCCAGGAAATTCGGCTATTTACCATCAAAAGCATGCCTTAACCTAATTAAAAGCATCATTTTGGCAGACAATCTACAGGCTGTTGGCCTGCTAAGGCATGCATATTGCCCGCCTAAAGCAATGCTTTTGTCTACAAAACGCATGTAGCATGAGAGCCAACTGTCGGGAAAAGACCATAAAACCCTATTTATCAACGAGATATAAAAGTTGTTCATGCTTAGCGTATTTTCGTCCAGACGCAAGGTTGTTTGCAAATACGCCAAGCATAAAGAGGCACGTTGTCAAGAAAAATCACACACACAAATCTGCATCCTGACAACCTCACTTTTTCACAAATAGTTTGTAAACCTTTAATAACCCTTCTTTTCCTTCGCTGGTTGGGTGACGCAATGCCCCGCGGGCTGAAAGCCCAAAAGCATATAGCCCAGGGCAACACCCTGGGACTGGGATGCGTTGAGGTAACTACGTCCTGTAAGGACAAAA
>URFI01000113.1 GCA_900547085.1 uncultured Prevotella sp. | reverse complement strand
AACATGTTGTAGTGGCTTATTACCTTGCCGCCCACGCTCCAATCATCGTTGCAGTAGATGGTGGTCAGGGAACTGCAACCACTGAACATTTCAGACATATAGATAACCTTTTTTGTATTGAAATTAGTCAAGTTGAGCGATTCTAAGGAACTGCAGTTATAAAACATGCCAGACATATCGAAAACCTTTTTTGTATTGAAATTAGTCAAGTTGAGCGATTCTAAGGAAAAGCAGTTATAGAACATGCGAAACATGCTGGTAACCTTTTCTGTATTGAAGTTAGTCAAGTTGAGCGATGTCAAAGATTTGCAGTCATAGAACATGTAATACATGCTGGTAACCTTTTCTGTATTGAAGTTAGTCAAGTTGAGGGATGCTAAGGAACTACAGTTAGAGAACATGCCAGACATACGTTTAACGTTTGCAGTATTGAAGTTAGTCAAGTTGAGCGATGCTAAGGAACTGCAGTTATCGAACATGCTGCCCATATCGGTAACCTTTTCTGTATTGAAATTAGTCAAGTCGAGCGATTTTAAGGAACTGCAGTTATCGAACATGCCACACATATCGGTAACGTTTGCAGTATTGAAGCTGGTCAAGTCAATCGATATCAAGGAACTGCAACCCATGAACATGTACTTCATGTTAATGACATTTTCGGTATTAAGGTTTCGTATATCCTTGATGTCCTGCAAATTCACGCAGCGTTGGAACCAAGAATAGGTGAACATGGGGCGATAGTCGGCAAAGGACACATCGAACACAGCATGCTTGATCTTGTCGTAAGGGGCAGTGTTGGTTCCTGCCCAGCCAGGAACTGTCTTTGTTGTTGGCACGTCGTACTTGGTTCCCGGACGTGTGCTACGCAATTTGTCGTAGTAGAATGTGAGCGTGGCGTCGGCCTCGGTTAATACGGCGTAGGCCTCTTGTGCTGCCGTGGGCAGGCTGTCCGCGATCGCCACGAGGGCGACAAGGAGTGAAAGTAAATGCTTTTTCATATCAGTTGGTTGTTAAGTTAATAATTCTGTCTGAAACGAACGGTATCGGCAACTGCGCCACTTACAAGGTTTAATTTTTCCAAAGATAAGCAAAATGTTTTATAATGCCAGCATACCACGCAGTTTTTTTTCATTTGATTCATCATCATGCTATCTTCCTGCCCCTGAAACGTTGCCCTGGTCTAAAGGCTGGTTCTATAAATTACCACCGCATATAGTCATTAAATGTTTATGAAATACGTTTTGTTATCTTTTGGCTTCTTTTTGGTTCAAAATGTAAGTTCGTTCAGTCGTGTAGCTCGCTACACTCCTTCACTCTCTTGCATTTTGACCTCAAAAATAAGCTCAAAATCTAACAAAGCTAATTTATAGAACCAGCCTAAAAGCTTTTGGGCTTGCAGCCCGTTTCGTTCCCCAATCTTTTCCACAAAATGTGGTATGGGATAGATTAGAAGACGAACAAAACAGAATGGTATAGTTGGGCAGCCATCACATAGACCACAAGCCAGGGAGAGAGCCAGCTTATCCCGGCTGACAAAGCATTAAAAATATCGGTCAACGAACGAAAAGTACCACTTAACAGACCAAAGGTGACGGATGCCACACAACCCATGAAACATACTATTGGAAAGACACTTTGCGAAAAACTGCTTGGAAACAAATGACCGGTCACGCTCAGCAGGATGGCTTGGGGCATGAGTGTCAACAAACCAATAATCCCTGCGAAGATTACCAGTTCGAGCAAAACCAATTTTAGTGCGAAACGCTGTCGATATTCCTTCCTGGCAGAAGGTGTAAAAGCCTTAGACAGTCCGCTTTGTTTCAATGCGCCAAGCGTCATTCCTGCAAGAATGAGCCAGACGAGCAATGGAGAGGCGAGGTTGTAAGTGAACTGACCGAAAAACCATCTGATGCCCTCGCTGCTCAACAACGAACGCACAGGCGACATGGGCATCGTGGCTGTGATGAACCACGACACCAGTATGAGCAGAATTTGTACGATTCCTAAGCTGAACGTAACGATGGCAAAGGCCTTACTCTTCATCGGCTTGCAAATTATCAATGTCAAGCACTCTCAACTCAATGGCCCTAACTACCAGTCGGGTGGCATTGATTCCAATCCCGTTGTTGCCATTGGGAAAGAACTTTTGTATCAACTCGTTCTGTCGCTTTTCCAAACTTTTTACGCCAAAGGGCATCCCGCGCAAGTTCGTAATCTGTTCCTTGGTATAGCCCAAGGCCAGATGACGGAGGAAACGCTCATCATATTCGTCAATCTCATAATTCACAAGCGCCTCTTGCCGCATCAGTTGGTTATGGATGCTTAACTTGAAGCGCTCCACGATTTTTTTCAATATCGGTTGGTTGAACACCATGCGTTTGCCGGCCATCACACTGCCAACATCGCCCCGGGTGAGCAGCTCGCCACTCTTCAAGATGATGCCATCGCAACCCGCATCCAGCACGTCGACCCATAATTTTTCGTTCAGTATCTCGCCGGTAAATATCAACACCTTCACCTGCGGATAGCTTTGTTTCGTTTGCCTGCATATCTCAACGCCAACGGTCGTGGAGCCACCAAGTCCCAAGTCCAACAAAACCAAATCAGGTACCTGCTGCTTTATCAAGCGCCAATACTCTTGTTCGTTTTCAGCCGTACCAATGATTTCGGCTTCAGGAATCTCGTTTTTAAAGATGCCCTCGGTACCTTTCAGTTCCAAAGGAACATCCTCTACTATGATAATTTTAAATTCTTCCATATCGTTTTTGTTAAGGTGATATTAATGTTTATTCGTCCTGTCTCATCTTTCACGGCCTGAATGCCGCAGCCACGCGCGTTGGTGGCCTCTCCTACCTCACGAACAATCTGCCTGCATAGCATGAACTGCATGTCAATGGTATTGGGCGTAAACAGTGCGACGACTTGTTCATCGGAGAGATGAAGATTGTTCATCTTTACATGAATAAGGCAATATACGGGGTCTTTGTCTTCAGCTGTCAGCTCCAGCTCACCGCCATTTTGCTCTTTCAAGATGTCAAACAGATAGCGCAGCATGTCGTCATCCACCTTAACATGATTGTCTATCTGTCGCATGGCCTGCGCACTCAGCAGCATGTACAGATCCTTGTAATAAGAAGAAAGCTCGCTCAACACCGGAAGATTTTCGTCTTTACCATCTGCCAAAACACCTATTTTAGCGGGATAATACATCGTTTCGTGCTTTAAGGTTGAAAGACAATTGTCCAACACGCTGTTGCTGATGTGCAACTGGTCGTTTTCGTAACTCGTTCTTCGCAGTTCGTCTTGGGCCAGTTCCATGCTGGTTGTCTGCACTTCCTCCACATGAATGCGATCTCGTAACGCATCCATGATTTGCTCGACGATGGCGTTGAGCTTGGTAAATCGGGTATTCAACATTCTGCGGTTGAACGTCCAAAGCGTCTGAATCTTCTGTAATTTCTCCTGGGCGGTTGCCTCACTCAACAAGGTTTGGTTGATTTCCTGGATTCGATCAACGCTAAACCGATAATATACCCGATGCCGATCATACAAAAAATAATAGGCGGGGAATATCAGCATGAATATCAATGAAAGGATGACGAGGGCCACATTCTTATTAACTTCTGAACGTTGCATCATTTGAACGTACGTGCCTAACGTACTGTCAGCACTGCGTTCGCGGAACAACTGCGTATAAGCCTTGTTGTTATAAGCATACAAGGCCCACTTGTGCAGGGCCAATGCGGCCACGGCACTTTCGTTCCTGATGCCAAGGATGACATTGTAATGGGTTGGAATGCTATCGTATAACCACTTGATTTCTGCCGGCAATGCGGTACTGTTTGACATGATGGTCATCGTATCTACACCATGAGGTCTGCATGTTCGGTAATGGCGGTTGAGATAATACAGGCAACTGTCTGCAAACAACAGGGTTTTCTGATAGGTTCCTTGGATGTTACTGAAGTAAGCACTATCGGCAAAAGCAGTAGCTTGCGGGATGAACTCACCCTGCACCACCTCCGCTTGACCAACCGGATGGGGCGTGTGCGGCGCACTACCCAACTCGCTTGCTTTCCCGTTGATGAAACACGAACCCACCACGCAAAGCACCGTAATGGTACGCGCCACTCCCTTCGGCAGCCTAAAAGCGAACGTGCTACCCTTGCCTTCTACGCTCTCGGCACGAATAGAACATACATTGAATATCTTACTGGTCTTACGGTATCTATCGATGATGCCCTTGCAATTCATCAACCCGAATCCATTGCTGATGCGGTGCTGCGGAGGGTTGCCGTCTACATTTTCGAGGGTATGGTCTACAATGGGCTTGTTGACGAACAGGTGCTCAATTTGTTGTTCAGACATACCAATGCCCGTATCTTCTACTCTAATCTCCACATAGTCGTCACCTTCCTTACTGTCTATCCGAACCTGTCCGCCAGGAGGTGTGAACTTCTTTGCATTGTCAGCCAAGGTGTTCAGCATGAACACGGTGAGCGTCTTGTCGGCCTTGACCACAGCTTGGGTGGGCATTACCTGCAAATCGATGCCTTTGATAGAGAAACTCATCCGACTGCGCGACAACAAATTAAAGACATCTTGCAACGGAAAACTTTCAATCTTCAAACTCAACACACCTTGCCGCAACTGTATCCAATGGGTCAAAATGCTGTTATAATCATTTATCTGCTCGGCTAACTCAGCGATATAGGTATACCGGTCGTCTCGGATGCTCTTCGCCTCGTTCTTTTTGGTGAGTTGATGTATTTCGTGCAACATCCGATCAATCAAAGGAATGATGCTGTTGACAAGCGACACTTTGGTTCTTTGTTCGAGGTTACGCTTCTTATTCTTGGAAACATGCAGTTGCTGAACATGCTTTTCTTCCTCAATCTCTTCATATTTCTCTTGGTTTTCCTCAAGTGCCTCTTCATTGTCGTGCTTCCATTTTTCAAGGGGTTCCATGAGTTTTGTCAACGTAGAAGCCTGCCTGTCGTTCTTCTTTCGCATGTAGTAGAAGATAAACAACAACAAACAAACCACAACAATGGTGATGATGATGGCCAGAATCATGCGATTCAACTGCTTGGATGACACATTCAACTGTTCTGCACGGGCCTCCAACTGTCGGTCCTGCCTGGTTCCTTCTTGTATGTCGAGGTATAAATTTCGGTTGTAATCGCTGTTCTGCTTGTCGTCTATGGCCGAGTAAGCCAGTGACAATTGCTCCCGGATAGATGCCACCAGGTCGGGGGCTTGGTTGATGGCATGGTTTGTTTCCAATGCGTTGTGCAGACAAATCAAGGCCGACTTGTAATCTTTCAACTCCCAATAACACTCTGCAAGCGTTCGGTACGATCCGGCAATTTGATAAACGTCACCATATTGAATGAATGTTTTCAACGAGCGTTGCGCCAAATTACCGGCCAACAACGAATCGGGCATGTCGTATGGATTGATGAATTGCATGGATGGCAAATTGTCGTGTATCAACTTGTCGCGGAACTTCTTTCGCTGCAAATGCTCGCTCATGGCCTGCATTGAGTTGGCCTCCCAATAGGGATAATGATGCTGCTTGGCCAGTACATAGCATCGCGTAAGATAGTCAAACTCAACCTGGTTGATTTCCTCACGCGTGCCATCGAGGATGATGCCGCCCGCACCAACGTTATACAGGAAATTCAAGAGTTGGGAGGTATCTCGTGCTATCTCGCCGTTGACATCTATTTGGTTGATGGCATCAATTGACAAATCTTCCAAACCCACATAATAAAAATAGGTGGAGGTGGTGAGATAGAATTCGCTTACAGCATAAATCATTCGGCGTTTTTGGTGTTCATCCAGACTGTTGTACTCCTCCTCTATCCGATGCAGACGACGCATGGCACTCTCTCGATAGACATAAAAATCCTTGTTTTTGGAGCAACGTTGGCAAAGCCGCATCAACTGAACATCTGCCACTAACAATTCAATTTGATTGTTGGTCGATTTACGTACCTCAGAAAGCAGCGAATCTGCCTTGGCATATTCCATTCTTGCTATATGGACGAACGCCAGATGGTTGAGGGCTTCGGCATAGCCATCACCATGTTTGCCAGCCAGTTGCATCGCCCGGTTTGCATAAAGCGACGTACTGTCCAAATTGCGGTAGCGATATTGGTACGCCCTTTCGTTCAGAGCCACCACGTCGTCACCGTGAGGGTCTGAGCAAGCTATCGCACACACGAGAACGACAAGTGTGAGCAATACCGAATAGATGCGTTTGGTTGTTTCTTGATGACACATGCTTAGGCTGGCAAATAATCTGTCACACAAAGATAACCATTTGCTGTTTGAAAATGAAGAAAAACGAAGGAAAATGTTGATTATGCTTAAAATATGCAACTGTGCTTTCGCACAATACAACTATTCTTTGTAATTTTGCATCACATAGATTGCGCCTCAACAAAGTAAGTAAACTTACGTTGTGTTCGGCTTACACGATGATTGCACCTATTTTAAGTGTTGTATGAAAGAAAAAATCAGAATCAAGGACATCGCCCAGCGGGCTGGCGTTTCGGTTGGAACGGTAGACAGGGTTTTGCATGGACGCCCCAACGTTTCGCCAACAGCGCGTGAGAAGGTGGAGAAAGCACTCTCGGAGATGAATTATCAACCCAACGTGTATGCCAGTGCCTTGGCGTACAACAAGTCATACACCTTCTATCTCGTCATCCCACAACATGAATCTGAAACTTACTGGGAAGAAATTGAAGAAGGTGCAAAGAAAGCCGTAGAAACCAGACGCGACTTCAATCTCGAGACGAAAACGCTCTATTACGAGCGACTTAAAGAAGAGTCGTTCAAAAAGGTGGCAGCCACCTGTTTGCAAGAGAAGCCCGACGGAGTGGTCATCGTTCCGGCAACACTCAACTTGACAAGAGCGTTCACAGATCAATTGCACGAATTGAACATCCCCTTCGTCCTGCTCGACTCGTACATGCCCGAACTGAATCCACTCTCCTTCTTCGGACAAGACTCATTCAAAAGCGGCTACTTCTCGGCAAGGATTCTGATGATGGTAGCCCATCAAGAGAAACAAATCGTGCTGATGAAGCGCATCAAGGACGGAAAGGTGACCAGCAAACAGCAAGAAAATCGTGAGGTGGGATTCAGACATTACATGTCAGAGCACTTTCCCGAGATTGAAATCATCGAATTGGGCTTGCCCATGAAGACCACCAAAAAAGATTATGACTTGAGGTTAGAAAACTTTTTCAATGAGCATCCTCAGATACATCATTGCATCACCTTTGGCTCCAAAGCACACATCATGGGCGACTTTCTGTTAAGAACCAACAGAAGAAGCACCCAAATCATGGGATATGACATGGTGGGTAAAAACGCCGAATGCCTCAGACAGGGCAGCGTGTCGTTCCTGGTTGCCCAGCATGCTTACCAGCAAGGCTACTGCTGCATTGACACGTTGTTCAAAGCCATCGTACTGAAAAAGAAGGTTGAACCCGTAAACTACATGCCGATTGAATTGTTGACGAAAGAAAACATGGATTTTTATCGTCGCACGCAATTGTAAAAAAAGTAAATCAGCCCTTGCCCATCGCCACAGCCGCGTTGACCTACAGCTACTGTGGACGCGCCCCGGGGCGACAT
>URFI01000112.1 GCA_900547085.1 uncultured Prevotella sp. | reverse complement strand
ACTTGGCAGTGTCGGTCAAGTGAGCAATCAGCTTGTCCAACCGTTCTTTTGGCAAGACGTCGGTGTGTAGCACCCAATAAGCATAGATACCTTGTGTAGTGCTAAGGCTGTTGTCTGCGTATTGGTCATAGAGAAAGCCATCTTTGTCGCTCCACATGTTGTCGTTGATGTATTGTGAAAGGTGCTTTATGTCATCTTCGAAGGTTTCTATCTCTTGCCAACGTTCCAAGTAGAAACCCATTTTCAACAAAATCTTAGCCATCATAATTTGTTGCAAGCAGGCATCTAACCATATCATGTGTCCATGACTGTAGATGGTGTTGTATCCGTCTTGTACTCGTGGCATATTATCCATGCCCGTTCCCCAGCCACTCGACCAATAAGTACCATTGCGCCAAGTACGGTTTAGCTTTAACCATTTGTAGTATGCCGCCAGTACAGGGAATACCTTGTTGAGCCTATTGTCATCGCCAAACTGCGTATAATACAGCCATTCGGACCATGGCAGAATATTTGGACCCGTGCTGGTAGGGTCGTATCGACCGAAACAATCGCTACCATCGGCACGTATCTCTCTACAAATAAAGCCGTCGGGATGTTGCTTGGCATAAAAGTTATCTAAGCTTTTCTGAAATGGGAAGAAGTTTTTACCATATCGACAGAACATTGTGATGAAGGCATTGTCCCACATAAAGATGTTTCCATTGTAGGCTGGAGCAATATAACTGGTTACAAATCCTGAGTCATCTAACGGCTGACAGATGTTTTTAATCCCTATCTCCCATGCTTTCCAGTACATTTCTATTTCCTTGTTGTGCCCTTCCCAATAAGGGGATGGCAACACTTTCTTGGCTTGTGCAAAGGTTCCCGGCTGGGTCTTCTCAACCTTAGCCGTACGAAAACTGTTCTCTGCCACTAACGTTTCCATGACGTAGGTGTTCTTGTAAGGAAGTTTGTACAGAGGAGAACCCGACGATATTAGGTTTTGTGCCATCATGTTCAGTGGCAACATGATACCGAGGAAGAGAAGAAGTTGATTAAGTTTTTTCAGCATAATTGATGATGTAAGCTTTGATAAGTTATCTTGCAATAGGATTTCTTTATAGTTCATACCAGTTGTTTTTACTTGTATCTTGTGTGACTGGTAAATGTAATTTCAAGTATTGACCGACTTTTGAGACGAATACTGCAAGTTTCAATTATAGTCGCATCAGTTTTTTAATCTTCCAGAAGATTTCCGTATTGTCTATGAATCCGGTAAATTCTTCTGCACCAGGGCCGAAAGCGTATACGGGAACCATAACGCCAGTGTGACCAGTGCTTGCAAATTTTGCTTCAATGCGTCCAGTTGCTAAGTCACCCCCGTGCAAAGTAAGACCTCCCGTTTCATGGTCAGCAGTTACGACAACTAACGTTTCACCA
Organism: uncultured Prevotella sp.; assembly: GCA_900547085.1. Lineage (GTDB taxonomy): Bacteria > Bacteroidota > Bacteroidia > Bacteroidales > Bacteroidaceae > Prevotella. Next base: position 6,243 of record URFI01000112.1, on the reverse strand, counting down.
TCTTTGGCAGCCCATTTCATGACTTCACCGATGGTACGGTCAAAGTCGTGTAGTTCTTTCATGAGCATATCCAGTTGATTAAAATGTCCATAGTCGTCTAACTGTGACCCTTCAACCATCATGAAAAATCCGTTCTTGTTTTGATTCATCAAGCTGATACCTTTCATAGTAGCGCGAGCAAGCAAGTCGCCACGCTCATCAGGCAGGGGAGTATCCACCTCGTAAGGCACGCAGAACACCTTTCCGCTTTCCCATTTTTCTAATTCCTCCCACGTCTTGGCAATGTAGTATCCTTGATTTTTCAACTCTTCGAAGATGTTACGGCCGTCTTTCCTGTTTGTGAAATACTTGGCTCCACCACCAAAAGCAAAGTCAACGCCACTGGTTGGATAGTCGGCTACGATTTCTTGTTCGTTGTCCCTGTTAATGTTATGGCAGCAGAAGTCGGCAGGCGTGGCATCCCATAAGCGGCATGTCACCGCAATCCCCGCATTTTTGCCTTTTCGTTTTGCAAGATCTATGATTGTTGTAAGCGGTTTCCCTTCTGGGTCAACCCCTACGGCATGGTATTTCGTTTTGTGTCCTGTTGCCAATGCTGTGCCACCTGCGCCCGAGTCGGTGATGAGCTTATCGGTGCAATGGGTAGCCGACAGTCCAATGTATTGTGCATTGTCGAGCCATAAACGTCCTCGATTGCACACCCAAGCGGCATAGACATCCATCAGCGACATGCCATCGCCTATCATTAAAATTACATTTTTTACTTTCTTACCTTTGGGAGTTTTGAGTTTTTCTACCTTGTATGGATGCTCCATGGTGTATGTTTGCATGTTGGTATTTTGTGCAAACAAGCCAGAGTAAGTGTTTACTAATAGTGCTACTAATAGCAGAATTTGACGTTTCATTAAATATAATTTCTTAGAATTACAAAAGTACAAAATATTTATAAAAATAGTCTATCCTTTTTTGGGGAAAGGATAGACTATCTTCTATATTAACGATGGACAGAATTAGTTGTATCCCTCATTTTGCTTTAATTGCCCATTCGATTCAGTGATCGCCTTACTTGGATATGGGAACACAATGAGGTGGTCGTCGTAAGTAGTAATCCTATCCTGATTATCTGTATAAGGTACAATCTCAAAGGATGATTCAGGATTAGAACGATCCTTGTACTTACGAACACGAGGTTGACTTGTCAATGCTTTGGCAGTAACGTTTTTGAGTTCTGGACAGCTCTTGTGCCAGCGCTTTAAGTCATAGAGAGCATCGTAATACTCGAAGGTAAGTTCGCATCTTCGTTCGTGATAGATATCCATCATTGTAGGATTGTGGTCAAGCGAAGCGAGGTTTGATCGATTGCGCACCTTATTAATATCCTTGGCGGCAGCAGCTGCGTTACCCATCATGATGTTGGCTTCTGCACGGAACAGATACATTTCTGCCATACGAATTAACGGGAACATGATGCGAGTGGTGGGCCAGTTACCGTTGCCACTAACCATTCCTTTCTCTACACAGTCTTTTGGTTCGAATGCTTGCATGTACTTGTTGCACATGAAGCCCGATTCTACGTCAGATGCAGAAAAGAATTTTCTGGTTTCTCCAAAGAATTTGAACTCTTGATTGTACTCTAACAGAGTCCGTTTCAAGCGTACGTTGTCTTTACCGTCTTTCATCAACTCTTCGTAGATCTCGTATGAGGGCTTGTTTTGTCCCCATCCGTTATAGACACCCCATGCTTTATTTTCCAAAACAACGCCTGTAAATTCAATACCGCCAGGTGTTTGACCGCCATAGCCAGGCACACCCCATAGATATTCTTTACCATAGAATTTGCTCATGTCAGAGGTAAACACCTCATCATAGGTAGGAGCAAGACCGCGTCCATATTTATTTTCCAGTTCATCAACACAAGCAACAACTTGTTTCCACTGTGACTTGTCCCAGCAAGCCCAATATGCGTAAGTCTTTGCCTTGTATGCTACACAAGCAGCTTGGTGTGCACGACCCTTATTGTTGTCATCGTATTGATCAACGGTAGGAAGATATTGAATGGCTTTGTCCATGTCTTCAATAATCATCTTGTAATCGTCCATGACCGTTGCACTTTGCTTTGGAATGCTGTTGTCATAGCCTTTTTCAAAATCTTCGTAGCGTACGAATGGCACACCCTGTTTATCTGTACCATAGCGGTATGCGATATAGAAGTGGCACATTCCACGTACAAACAAAGCTTCACCTAACGAGCGGCTCTCTACTGGAGTCAATTTGGTTTGTTTTTCCTTGTTTAGTAACTTTACAATGACCCAGTTGGCTCTTGCCATTTGGTTGTAAAATTGCTCGAAAGTGTCTCTTAGCGGACTTTCGTCACCGCTGTATTTCAAGGTTGCTAACGTGCCATAGCCTCGTGTGCGTCCCCATACAACATCCTGACCGCCCCCTTGTTCCCAGAAGAATTCACGACCAAAAACATTCTCTTGGTGCAACCTTCCGTACAACATGTCAATGGCATCAACGGCTTGTTGGTCATTGACAAAATAGTTTTCTGTTGTTGGCTTTCCCTCTGGCTGTACGTCAAGAAAGTCGCTGCACGATGTAAAAGTCATAGCAGCTACAACAGTGATAATTGAAATATATTTTTTCATAATGATAAAATTCTTAGCTGTTTGGTTTTAATATGTAATCTTTACACCTAATGAAAGTACTCTTGACAGAGGATATTTCATCGTGTCAAAGCCACCCACCTCTGGGTCCATGCCCGAATACTTGGTGATGGTGAAAACATTCTCTGCGCTGAAATATACATAGAGCGAGCTTTTGCGATCGTTCAGGTGTCCCCATTTCTGGATAAAGTCTGTAAAGTCGTATCCTATGGTTAGGTTCTTTAAGCGCAAGTAGGATGCATCTTCCAAGTACCAGTCCGAAGAAGTTGTGAAGTTACCGTTAGGGTCGTTCTTCGAAATACGTGGAATATCGCTTCCTCTGTTTTCAGGAGACCACGCATCCAATATCTTGTTCCAGCGGTTGAAGTTACCCTCTGTGTCACTCAGTGTAAGGTACTTTCCTACAAAGAGTGCCTGTGCGCCAGTCACACCTTGGAACATAGCACTTACAGATAGTCCTTTCCAATTAAATCCTGCTGTGAGTGCATAGGTAGTCTTTGGCATAGAACTACCACAATATTGCCGGTCTTTGTCGTCAATCTTCCCATCGTTGTTGGCATCAACGAACTTCAAATCACCAGCTTTAGCATTGGGTTGTATGCGTTTTCCATCTTTGTCAACGTATGCTGCAGCTTCTTCATCACTTTGGAAAATACCATCTGTCTTAATGAGGTGGAACGAGTTAAGAGCTTGTCCTTGCGTTGTCTGGAAAAGATTTGTGAGGTTTTTGAAATCATTATGTCCATAAACGTCACCTACCCAGATGCCAGGATTACCTTTCTCATCATAGGTTCCAGTGTCGGTAACACGGTTTTTCAGCCATGCAAAGTTACCATTGATATAATAAGAGAAATCTTTATTCACTTGATCGTTCCATGCGGCTTGCACTTCCACACCTTCGTTCTTAACTTCTCCTAAGTTAACAAGCATGGCATCAAGTCCAATTGTCGAGGGCCAACCTACGGATTGTTGCTGTATAAGATTGTAGGTGCGCTTGTTGAAATAGTCAAATCCTAAAGACAGTCTGTTGTTGAACATGGTTGCATCCAAACCTAAATCCCACTGCTCGGATGTTTCCCAAGTCAACGATGGATTCAATGCTGTACCATTGTATATGAGGGTTCCCCATAAGGTGTTACTTGTAACGCCGTACTGTGCACCTTCTGACCATACGTCTGATGACAGTTGGGCAGCTTTGTAACCATAGCCAATGGAGCCAAGATTACCAACGCGTCCCCAAGAAGCACGAAGTTTCAATAAGTTCAGATTTTTATTTTTAGCGAACCAGCTTTCATTTGAGATTTTCCATGCACCTGTAAAAGCGGGGAAGTCGCCATAGTTGTTATCCTTAGGCAGACGACCTGCGTAGTCTCTACGCCATGATGCTGTTAGGAAATAGCGATCATCGTACGAATAAGAAGCACGTGCAATGCAAGCTACGTTTGCATCAGGACCAATAAGATAGTCGTCTGGTGTAGTAGTTCCAGCGTATGCCAAATATTGAAGAGCAGGAGTTTCGTCCGAGAAACCACGTGCATTCACACTAACACCTCGTTGTATTAACTTGTTGGCTGTTGTAGATAACAAGAGCCCCAGGTTGTGTTTTCCAAAGGAATTATCGTAAGTCAGTGTATTTTCTGTCATCCATTTTTTATATCTGTAAGCCGATTCGTTCATCTCGTTAAAGAGTTGTGGCTTTCCAGATTCAGGACGCATAGGGTTGAACTCCTTATAGAAGTTGTTTTCAATGTTGAAAGAAAATCTGCTGGTAAACTTCAATCCTGGAACAATGTCATGGAGCTGTAGTGAGGTGGTTGACCACATATCACTCGTTTTATCATAAGCATTGCTGGCACATAGTATGCGCACTGGGTTGATGGCATCACCATGGATGTCGGTGTAACCGTTACCAGGCTCTGAAACGCCACCATAGGTTCCGTCTGGATTGTAAACACTGGCACTCGAAGGCATGTGTAATGCGTTCATAATGACACCACCTTCTGGGTTTGCAGTATTGGCTCCGCGCATTTGCGAGTTGCGCCAAGTGAAGTCCTCGGTAATGGTTATCCACTTGTTAATGTCGAACTGACCGTTATAATGTATGGTGTGCCTCTTGTTGAACGTGCCAATCAATACACCGTCATCGCCGTCATAGGCATAACTCAACCGACTTCTTGCCGAGGAGGTACCTGTGTTGATAACCACGTTGTGTCTTTGGTAGAAAGCATTTCTAAATACCTCGTCCATCCAGTCTGTACGATTGGTGGCGATATAAGGATTCACTTTTGTATCCCAGCCAATAGGAGTATCCAGTCCTGCTGCCTTATACGAGATATTAGCCAGCTTGATTTGCTCTTCTGCAGTGAGTGCTTTAGGCAGGTTGGTAGCTTGTCTGAAACCATATAAACCGTCATAACTCAAGCTCACTTTTCCTTCTTTGGCTTTCTTGGTTGTTACCAACACACAGCCTCCAGCTCCCGATTGTGCACCATAGATGGCTGCCGATGCAGCATCTTTCAGTACAACAATTGACTCTATGTCATTCATAGAGGGAATAGGAGCGCCAGGGATGCCGTCTACTACCCACAGCACATTGTCGCCATTCATGGAGCCTTGTCCGCGAATAACAATGTTTGGTGCAGAAGTAGGGTCACCTCCATTGGCTGTGATAGTAACACCTGCCAACTGACCTTGCAGCATACCCTCCGTAGAGCTGACTGGACGAACGGATAGTTTATCCGCATTATTAATCACACCTACAGAGGCAGAAAGGTCTTGTTTGCGTTGACCAGCACCGTAACCTAATACAACCACCTCATCGAGGGAGGCACGATCTTCTGCCAAAACAACATTTAAGTTATTGCTAACTACTGTTACTTTTTTAGTAACATACCCAATAGATGAAATCTGCAGTTCAGCATTTCTTGCAACGCTGAGTGTAAATTTACCATTTACGTCTGTGACAGTACCGTTGCCACTACCTACAATTTTAATGGTAGCACCAATAACTGGTTCTCCATTAGTATCGGTTACGGTACCTGTAATGTGGTCAGCTTTCTGCTGACTCATCTCTACCTTGTTTGCATTTGCATTATATGCAGATGCCATAGCAGGCAAACACAGTGTCAATGCCGTTAAAGCGGTCACTTTGAACAGCTTGTTTTTGTTGCCTACTGAAAAAATAAACTTCTTCATGCAGTTGAAATTAATAGTGATAGTATAATTGTTTTAGATTTCTCTTTTTGCCATGCAAAGGTAATTAGCGTAGCTTATATTTTTAGCATAAGTGGGTAAAAATAGATACGGTTCTTGCTCTTTTCATAGTTTTGTAATCTATTCGTAATAAATGAGTTGCTTGTATTTCTCTTTTATTATTGAAAACTTCTTATTAGATTTTAAGACCTTTGGTTCAATGTTACAAATTTAATACTTTTTTATTGAACATAGATACGTATTTGCGTATTTTAATATTGAAAATGCGCAAATACGTCAAATAAGGTGTGGCTCATTCATTGAAGAATGGTATCTTTACATCGTAAAAACGCCAAAAAACAGCGTGTGTGAAATTGGTGGTACG
>URFI01000111.1 GCA_900547085.1 uncultured Prevotella sp. | reverse complement strand
CTTACGGATTCAGCGAAGATTTGCACCTTTGCTCCGGTTCGCCGCGTGTGTGGAAATCGTCTAACCTAAAGGCAGAAAAGTCGATGAGCTTCAATCTGTCGGCAGATTATTATGGCAAGAACTACCAACTGAGTGCCAATCTCTTCCGCACCAACTTGAAAAATAAGATAGAATTTTCTGATGCAGATGAACAAGTACGCCGCTTGGGTTATACTTACCAGTGGGAGAATGTGGACGATGCGTATGTTCAGGGCGTTGAACTGAGCGTGAAATACAATCCCATACGCGACATCAAACTGGGCGTGAACTGGACTTTCAACCAGGGACAGTATAAGCATGAGCGTGCGGACTGGACCGGCCGTCTGGAATTGGTGAAGGCAAAAGCGCCAAAACTGGTACAACAATATGAGCAGTATGCCAAGGACAGCAAGAACGTTTCGCGCTTCCCAGCCATGACAGGTGACTTTGTTGCAGAGTACACGCCTGGCACCTGGATCTTCTCACTCATCGGTTCACTGCAGGGCAAGATGTACATTGATTATACGTTTGATGGCGAAAACGACTTGGCAATCGCCCAAAATTCAAAGATCAAGCAAACCGAAACCTTCACCACATGGAATCTGCGCGTGGCCAAGCGATTGGGTAATTTCACCCTGTATGCCGGCGGCAAGAACATTTTCAGCTACATTCAGGATGAGAAGCACCTTGACGATGCAGCCTTCATGTATGCGCCCGTGTATGGTGCCACATGGTATGGTGGGGTAACCATCAAGCTATAGCAGCAGGGAGAGGGTAGGTTTTGTTCATGAATCATTACCCAATGTTTGGGTCTTATGCGGCTGACCCTGTATAAGGCTTTGATGGATACGCTCAATTCCTCGGTGGTTGATAAGTGTTTTGACCTATGAAATAAAATAGGAGGTAAATGCCCTTGTTAACGAGCATTTACCTCCTAAGCGATGAGTTGACCTAATTACTTGATTTGTTTGAAATGCAACCTAATCGGGCCGTCCAGCATGTAAGGTGGTTCTGAATAAGAATATTTCATCATTTCGACCAATTCATGCCAACTTGGTTCAGTAGGTTCAATATCATAAATAGATACTTCTAAGATTTTTTCCTTTTGAGGAGTCTTCAACAAGCGGAAACCTATGAGCGCTTTACGCACATTGGTATGCCCCTCATCAAAGGCCACATTGACCTTCTCCAACTCATATTCAGTGAGTGAAATCTTTGGCGGACGACCGACAGCACCCTCAAAGAAATAGGACTGACGCTCTCCCACAAACTTCGCTTTCGTAGGAGTTATAAAGTAATTCTTCAGTTTGCCATCGAAATGAGGCGTCAACCGATAGCCTTCAGCAGGTGTTCCTTCGAGTTCCATTCGATCGGTCTGCACGGTGTCTATGAGCACGGCAGGGTCGTATCCCCAAGAGTTAATAAACCAGTCTTTATTGGTAATGCCCTGGAAACTCCACTTGCCCGACAAGTTGTCTGGACCCACGATGCGAATATCTGTGGTAGGATTGGTGCCAGGCAGCAATCCTGTATTCTCGGCTAAACGTAAGATGATATGATCTTTCCCCTTTTCGTATTTTAAGAATTCAAGGGTTACCGTACCTGTATTCTTTCCAGCGCGGAACACTGCCTGCTTCGCATCGTTCATAAATCTGAAGTGTACACCCTCTTGTGCTGTAGAAGCTGGATCGACAACTACGTCGAGTCGTGTCTTTTTAGTAAACGAGAAGGCACTTCCACGAGCCGTTCTTAGGCGTATCACACAATCGCGCGTCAACCCTAACTCACCCTCTTTGTCTTCAAAACTATAGATGTTTTGCCCCAAGAGTTCTACTTCTATATAGTTGAGCGCACCTATTTTAACGCCTTCTACCGGTAACAACGTCAATAAGAATGATTTAGGTTTAGACACCGCTTTACGCGTCACCTTCAGATAAGCTACCGAGTCGCCCTTGTTGAGGGTAAATGCGCTATCAGAAAGTTCGTAGTCTTGATGCAATACCGCATTGGATGAAGAGGATAAACGATAAGGGATGCGTACGGTCGATGCCGCCTTTCCTTCGGTGACAATGGCCACGGTAACCGTATCGCCCACCACATTACCTAAGATATAATGTGGTTCTTCCAAGCTCAACTCGGTATGATAATTAATCGATTCGTCTTCCGAACATGACACCACAACCAGTGCCAGCATCAATAGAAAGAATCGGATAAATGTTTTCTTCATTGTCATCATAATTTTACTGATTGTTGGTTGACTTATTATATTCATCCTTAATGGCATCCACCTCTTGTTTATCGGCGGAAGACAAATCCTCTGGCTCAGGCATTTTATATACCTTTTTCAGGTAATTACTTGTTTCGCGTGGAGGTACCTCGTCTTCCTGTTGACAGGAGACAGACCCCATTGCTGTCATCAACATGATGACCGCAGGAAGAAATATTTTGAGATATTGTTTCATCTTCATTGTCATTTTAATTAGTAAGTAATGATTTTGTCATACCCTGGGTTCTGTTTCAAACCGCTGATTTTCTCTATTTCAGCAATAGGAATGGGGAAAGTGTACATGTACTTGCGTGTGGTGTACTTCATAGACTGGTAAGCTGTCCAGAATTCAGGTGTTCCATTGCGCTTTAACTCAAAGAATCTATCCCCTTCTAAAAACAACTCTTTACGTCTTTCCTGTAAGATAGCAGAAATCAAAGGATTGAGAGGCTTACCCTCAGCGTCCTCCTGAATCACCTCATAAGAATTGGCTGGAGGCAGCGTTGCCATGGTCCATGCTTGCGCATCTTTTACACGCGCCAACCGAAGGTCATTGAGTTCGGCTAAAGCCTCGTTTGTTTTGCCCAAATGGTAATAGCTTTCGGCTTGCATGAGCTTCAGCTCTTCGGAGCGCAATCCACAGAAGAAAGTTTTGACTGCCACACGTTCAGGGGTGACATAGAATTTGTAACGAACATCTTTTGCCGTGTCAGCGACACTAAAACTATTCAAAAAACGAATACTTACTGGGCGGTATTTGATTTCTGTCGTAGTGGCAAGGAAATCCTGATTATTCCCCGAAGACGTACTGTAAGCCTTGATGAGCTGGTTTGACCCTACCTTGAAAGGCGTACCCATTACCTCTTTATAATTATTGATTTGAAGAATTGGATAAGCTTTTAACAGTTCGGCTGTCAACGGAAGCACTTTATTCCACTGCTCTGTCCAAAAATACAAACGAGCTAAGTAGCCCTTACAGACAGGCTCTGTAAAGCGGTACAACGCATCGGTGGAATGATAATTGATTGATTTTTTCAAATCAGCTTCGATGAAGTCGACCGTAGCTTGCATTGAACTTCGCAGTGGGCGGTCTTCAAGATTGAAGGTCTGAACCAATGCCAAACCTAACTGACTATCCATTTTCCCATGCGCTGGTGCTTCACAAAAGTAACGCAACAGCTGATAATAACATACAGCACGCAAGCCATAAGCTGTTGCCAAGATAGTGTTGGCAGCTTTGGTGCCGTCATCATCAAGGTTGTCAATGACAATATTACAATCGCGAATAACCTGATAGAGTTGTTCATATTTGCCTGCTGCATACGTTCCACCGACAAGATTACCCACATAAAAGGGCAGTCCTTGACCGCTGTTAGCAGTGAGACAAGCCTCAAAATCATCTCCACATCCAGCATCTAAATTCACAATGGTACCCACATTATCCATAAAACCAGTGGAGCCATCCTCATCCATGTCGTTGAGATGACTATGAAGGAGTGCCGAAAACTCTTCAGGAGTTTTAGGTACAGTCTTTCCATAAGGTTTGATATCCAAGTATTTGTCGCAGGATACAAGCGACATGGCTACGAGAATTATAAAATATATCTTTTTCATATTGATTCTAACTTTTAAAATCCAACAAATACACCCATTGAGAAACTACGTGCCATAGGATATACTGCACCCGGACTCTCGGGGTCGATTCCCGAATAATTGGTAAAGGTATAAATATTATCTGCTGTGAACGAAACACTGAGCGAGCTTAAACCAATGCGCTGAATCAACTTGGTGTCAAAACTATAAGCTAAATTCAGTGAGCCAATCTTAAAGTAAGAAACGTCTTCCAATAAAGAGGCTTTGGTAATTTTTGGAGAGGAAACCACATAATTGTCCAAACCATAATATTTACCATACGCATCGAGAATACGAGGATGTGCATCAGTTCGATGATTCTTTGTGGTCCAACGATTCACCACATCCCTCGTCACATTGAGGTGATTCACATATAAGTCGTTCATCTGTGAGGGTATCTTTTCTACTTTATTGCCACTCAAAGAACCATAACCTACAGGACTATTGATCTGATTGAGAATCTTTCCGCCCAAAGAATACGTGCCAGATAAGCTCAATGTCAATCGCTTATAAGACAAACTCATGCTATATCCGCCATTGGTTGGTGCGTTAGAAGTACCTAAATAGAACAAATAATTCTCCGCATTGTTGCGGTCTGCAGAGGTTTCAAATACAGCATCAGGACGTGGCTCGTACGTAATGAGTCCTAAACGACTATCAATGCCAGCCACTTTTCCGCTGAAGATGGAACCGATAGGATAACCCACATAGATTCCTTCACCTAGACCTGAAACAATAGACTTGTACTCCAACAACCTGTTGCGATTGTAGGCGATGTTTCCAGAGATTAACAAATTCCAGTCGTCATGCTTAATCACGTTAGCCGACAAGGTGAATTCAGCACCCGTATTTGACAACTTAGAAGTGTTGAACGATTGGTTTCTGAATCCCGTTGAATAAGGAATAAATACCTCTGAAACCGCATCACTCGTTATGCGTTTATAGATTTCACCCGTCATTCGGATGCGATCATTCAAGAATCCTGCATCGATAGACACCTTCATATCTTTGGTTTTCTCCCATCGCAAATTGGGATTTGGTGCCTTCTTTATCCAACCCATACGATAATAGTCGGTATCTGTCTTGCGGAAAGACTGTCGATAATCCATGATAACTTGTGGATGAACCGACTTATTGATATTACCCGTAAACCCATAAGCAGTGCGTAAAGACAAGCTACTGATAATAGGTTTGAGCTTTTCCATAAACGATTCTTGGTCTACATTCCACGACAGACCTAACGAGCCTGTGGGGTTGAATTGTTCCTTGCTACCAAAATTATTGCTACCATCTGTTCTGCCCGTAAACGAAAATACATATCGATTGTTATACACATAATCAGCAGAAAAGTAAAAGGATGCAAATCTGTCTTCTACAATATTCTGTCCTGACAGATTATCCATGAGTAAAGCATAGTTTTTCAAGTCGTTATACTCAAAAGTCTTACCTTCTGGATAAACTGGCATGGCAGAATTACCAGACACGGGGTCGTAGCCATAGCGTTTAGCAAAGATACTTTTTGCATATTGTCCACGGATTTCTGAACCCAATAAGCCACTGATATAATGTTTGTCATTGAAGGTATTGAAGTAATGCAACTGTCCTCGCAAATTATAACTACTATTGTAGGAAGAACTTTGCGCAATAGAAGAATAAGTACGCTTAGAGGTTAATGTCTTTAGATCAAAAGGACGGTCCTGCCAAGCCGTATAGGTATCTTTATCATTGATGTTATCTCCATTGTTCGTTGTGTAGCTGTATGAGCCTAAACCTTCAAAGTTAAGATTATCAATAATATTGATAGTGATGTTTCCAATAACGGTTGTAGAGAAGTTTTTGGTCTTGCTGGACGTATTATTTATCTCTCTCATGATGTTCACCCCGTTATCGGGCAAAGGCAAGGTTGACTTAGAACCGTTGGCGAGCATGATATTATAATAAGTCTGATCAGCTGCATAGTTCCCTTGCTCGTCATACACACGCTCATAAGGATTGGCAAAATAGGCGTATTTAAACAAGTCTACTGCCAAAGAAGGACTATTAGACGTTTGCCAACCTAAATCTAATGACAACCCCAATTTTACACGTTTGTTGGGTTTGATGTCCAACTTAGAATTGATGTTGTAGCGTGAATAATCGGTTTTCTTCACCAATCCTGCATTCTCAGAATAGCCTAAAGAGACATAAAAAGTACTCTTCTCCGAGCCTCCCGATAAAGACAAGTTGTGACTTTGCGATACAGAATTGCGGAAAAGCTCATCGAACCAGTTGGTTGTATGACTGCCTAAGCGGGCGATTTCTGCATCCTGCTGTTCCTTATTCATACCCTTATATTGTCCATATCCCGAACGAATCATGCCCACAATGCCTATCACAGGGTAACGTTCGTTCTTCTCGAAATAGGGTTTAGAGTACTCATCCCACAGTTCTTGCTCCCAAGCAAGTTTCTCTTTCGAATCCATTAAGTCAACTGCGCGTGGTGGACGAGTGACCATGGTAGCATTGGCAGAATAGTTGATACGTAGCTTCCCTGCCACTCCTCGCTTGGTTGTCACCACTATGACGCCACCCGCAGCACGCGAACCATAAATGGCTGCTGCTGATGCATCTTTCAAAACGGTAACACTCTCAATATCATTTGGATTGATACCAGCAATACCATTGGAAAAAATATCGCTGAAATTGCCTGACAACATTTGTGCTTTCGAGATGGTGGGCAAATCTTTTTGAAGTGCTACCCCATCAACCACCCACAATGGGTCTGCATTTCCAGTAATGGTATTGGTACCACGAATACGCACTTTGGCAGATTCCCCAGGACGTCCAGAGAGTGCTTTGACATCTACACCTGCCATCTTTCCTTGTAACAGCATATCCAAATTGGCGGTAGGATTCTTATTCAAATCCTTTGCCGTAATGGTAGATACCGAACCTGTGGTACGCCGCTTGGTGGTACGAGTATATCCCGTTACAACCACTTGTTCCAACAACGAGGCGTCATTTTCAAGCACAATGTTCTTTGTCAAAGCGCCTGTCACCTTGATAGTCTTAGATTTCATGCCCAAATACGACACCGTAATGGTATTTCCTCTATCTACCCACAATGAAATTTTACCATCCATATCGGCAATCACTCCGACAGGTTTACCCTTCACCTTCACCGTGGCACCTCCTAAGGGATTGCCATCCGTGTCAGTAATGGTAGTTACCACCTGCACCATGGCATCGCTCTTTTGTGGATTTTGAGCTACGATTGCCAATGAGATGAGGCAGAAACAAAAAAATAATAATGTTTTTTTTCTCATAGAAAAAGAATGTAAATAGATTATTGATGATTCACTATATCAACGTCTCTCGGTGAGAGTTTTAACAGATGATCGCGAAAATAATAACGTATCAGATTGTCATAATAAGGACCGTACACGGCATGATCCATGCCTGGTAATACCATGAAATCGAATCGTTTGTTGGCTTTAATCAGCGCATCTGCCATTCGCAAGGTAGATGCCCATGGCACGTTGTCGTCTACATCGCCAGAAATAAGTAACAATTTACCTTTCAGTTGATGCGCTAACTCCATATTGGTGGGCACACGTTTTAAGCCATGATAAGTCTCACCCCACCACTGTATATAGATGTTGTTGTCATGATTGCCCGACGCTGCCACAGCCACCTTATAGAAATCTGGATAAGTGAGCAGGGCTGTCACCGACTCGGCAGCGCCTCCTGAATGTCCATAAATGCCCACACGAGCAAGATCTATAAACGGAT
>URFI01000110.1 GCA_900547085.1 uncultured Prevotella sp. | reverse complement strand
TTCTTGCTTAAATGTTTTTTACGACCAAATGAAACAAAACATCCTGTGCGTCAGGTATATATTCTTCATCGAAAGAGGGGCGGTGAGCCTGTCAGTCGTCCCATCGAAGTCTAACCACCAAGGGCAAATGGTCACTGAAACCATTCTGATAACGAGGTCCCAAATAATTCCTCCGGGGTTGCACTCCGCCGTATTTTTCATCGTCTTTCAGCAAGAAAGGGGCATCATGCACATGACATTCCACCAATCTTTGCGCCGTATGCTCATCCAACATAATATGGTCTAGGCTGCCCCATTCGCCGCGGTAGCGGTACGTTCCTTTGGCTCCGTGCGTGCCAACAGCCTGCTGAGAAATATCTACAATGCCATGATCGGTTAACTGTCGGATGTTCTCATCCGTTGAATAGTCGTTGAAGTCGCCCAACAGCAGTACATGGGGATGGGCAGACAAGGTGCGAAGGGAATCAACCGACTGCAACAACCGATTGGTGACCAATCTGCGATGGGCACGCGTAGGACGTTCACCTTCGGTTCTGCTGGGCGCGTGTACCACAAAAACGTGCAGCGTGTCTCGCAAACTGACACGTCCTTTCACATACAGTATGTCACGCGTGGGGCGCATCTCTTTCATGGGATGGATGCGAATGGAATAAGATTGAAATAATTGAAACGTGAAAGGAGAATACAACAAAGCCACGTCGATGCCCCGTTCATCAGGCGAATGGGTCATCACATATTCATAACGTGCCTTGCGCAACAGCGACCGTTTGGTCAAATCAACCAAACAACTGTCGTTCTCTACCTCGCACAGGGCAACTAAATCGGGCAGCGACCAGCCATAGTCCGATTCGCCACACGATAGGATGGTCTGCCCGATGCGGTTCACTTTCTTCCAATAACGGTTAGGTGTCCAATGATAATCAGAGGAAGGCAGGAATTGCTCGTCATGCTTCAGACTGTCGTGGCGGCAGTCGAAAAGGTTCTCGCAGTTCAGCTCTACCACGGTGAACACGCCCAGCAACAGGCTCAGCAGACACGTCATCTTCACTACATCAGGCGGTCTTGCCTGCGGGTACCCGCCCCTTTCGGCTGCTCAGGTACAAGCCCGTCAATATCAAAGCGGTACCCACGACGAAGTAAACAGTTATCTCCTCGTGCAGAATCCACGCGGCAAAGATGATGGTGGTCACTGGATTCACATATACATAATTGGTTGCCTGCAATGCACCCAGCCGCAACATCACCCACGTCCACAGCCAAAAACAGAGCATGGAAGCCACTGCTCCCAGGAACAGCAGGTTATACAATATCTTAGGTTGCACCAAGGTATCAAGACTTGGAAAGCCTGGTTCAAAGGCATAGTAGGGCAACACGGTGAGCAGTCCATAGAAAAAGACCTTACGAGTAATGAAGGTCGTGGGATATTTCTCATTGGCTTTTTTGAGCAACAGCGAATATACCGCCCAGCTCACGCAAGCCAGCAGGGCCAGCGAGTCACCCAGTGGAGAAAGGTTGAGCACCAACTGACCGTTGAGTACCACGGCCGCCATGCCCACAAACGAGAAGGCCGTTCCGATGATTTGCCACTTGCCGAGCGGCTCGCCCCTAAACCATATCCGGTGAAGCAGCATGGTGAACAGCGGACACGAGCACACGATGAGCGACACGTTCATGGCCGTTGAGTAACCCAACGCCACATTTTGCGCCAGGAAGAACACCGTTCCGCCTGTCAATCCCAGTCCTGCCATCAGCAATTCATCTTTCCATGTACGGGCAAAAATATGCTTATGAAAAAACAATAACATCAGCACATAGGCTATTAAAAACCGCAACGTGTACACCTGAGCCGGCGAAATGCCACTTTGAATCAGCACCTTGGTGGAGATGAAGGTAGAACCCCAAATAGCCACCGTCATGAAAGCTACAACGTGATAGAACCACATGATATAAATATATTTAAGCTTTTAAGTTAATTTGTGCTGCAAAGCTACAAATCTTCTTTCATATTTTGCCTTATTTTAGTAAGATATTTTTTCATCCCATCCGCATCCTTGTTGTCGATGATGTTCAGGAGTTCTTTCAGTTCTACCCGTATCTGCGATACTTGGTCGTGCGTGTAGGGATTGAAAAGTATTTCCTGCAAGAGGTAATCATCCTCGTTCAATACACCCTTGGCGATGCGCATGTGCCGCTTGAACGTGGTTCCAGGCGCATCTTGATGCTTCATCACGGCCGCAAAGACGAACGTACTGACGAAGGGAATGCTCAACGAATAAGCCACAGTTTTGTCGTGTTCCTCGAACGTGTACTCGTAGATGTGCAGCCCCAGGCGCTGATACAGATCCTTGAAAAAGATGCGCCCCATGTAATCACTCTCGCTGATGATAATGGCATTCTCCTCGTGCAGTTGGTTTAAGTTGGCGAAAGTCGGCCCGAACATGGGGTGCGTTGAAACGTAAGGGTGACCCGCCTGCTCATAAAAAGCCTTCAAACCCGTCTTCACAGAGCTGATGTCACTCAATATACAGTTGGTCGGCAAGTAGGGAATCACCTCCTCAAAAGCCGGAATGGTGTATTTCACGGTCACGGCGTTGATGACCAGTTCGGGTTGAAAAGCTCGCACCTCGTCCATCGAGGTGAAGCGTTGACAGTTGTACGTGAAGCGCATTCGCTTCGGATCTTTCTCGTACACGGCCGTTTCATGGTCGAAACTGAGCAGGTCAAGCAAGAAACTTCCCATCTTGCCTGCACCCATTATCAGTATTCGCATAGCTTGGTTTTAATTCATCATTCATCATTCATAATATAGTTGACAAGTTTACGAGTTTACAAGTTCACCAGTTGATAGTCTTATAAGCAATAAGTCTATTTACTTGTCTCCTCGTCAACTTGTAAACTCGTAAACTCGTAAACTTGTCAACTATATTATGAATTAATGATTTTCAGTTGTTGTCTCACACTCTCCTGGTGTATCTCTTCAAAGATATTGGCCACACTCTCAGCCGAGATGCCACACTGCTCGCCCTGCTTTCCTCGCTTTTCCAATATCTCTTTGTAACGATTAGACTGCAGCACGGTCATGTTGTGTTCTTTCTTGTACTGCCCTATTTCGCGGCAAACACGAAGACGCTTGGACAAAAGAGCCATGAGTTCGTCATCCAACTCGTCAATCTGCACGCGCAAACTACGCAGAACTTCGGTCGTAGTATGTTCATCGCGAATCACCAGCATGCCCAGAATGATGTCCAAAGCATCAGGGGTTACCTGCTGTTTGGCATCGCTCCAGGCGTTGTCGGGAGTACAATGCGACTCCACAATAAGCCCATCGAACCCCAAATCCATCGCTTGTTGGCTAAGCGGACCTATCAACTCTCTGCGCCCGCCGATATGACTGGGGTCGCAAATGATGGGCAATTCGGGGATGCGGCGACGCAGTTCAATGGGGATTTGCCACATCGGAAGATTTCGATACATTGTTTTTTCGTAGCTTGAAAAACCGCGATGAATGACTCCTAAACGCTTCACGCCGGCCCTATTGAGACGCTCCAAGGCTCCAATCCACAATTCCAAGTCGGGATTGACAGGGTTTTTAACAAGCACCGGGATATCCACACCCTGCAAAGAGTCGGCCAACGCTTGCATAGCAAAGGGGTTGGCAGCGGTCCGAGCTCCTATCCAAAGGATGTCTAAGCCATGCTTCAAACACAGCTCTACATGTTCTGGGGTAGCCACTTCTGTAGAAACAAGCATTCCCGTTTCATTCTTCACACGTTTCAACCACGGCAAAGCCTCCTCGCCTTTCCCCTCAAAACCTCCGGGTTTGGTGCGGGGCTTCCACACGCCAGCCCTAAAATTATGGCATCCTTTCTTTTTCAATTGCCATGCTGTCTCCATGACCTGTTGCTCTGTTTCGGCACTACAAGGTCCAGCAATGACAAAAGGACGCTTTACATCGCTTTGTAAATTGAGTGGTAATAAGTTTATTTCCATTTCATTTTTTCTATTTTCTATCACCTTTGACACTATGGCAAAGGTAAATACTTTATCCGTATAAATATTTCTAATTGCTCGTTTTGTTCAAATTCTCCCAGTTATTTTGAAGACTTTGCTACATCATAGCCGACTACCATGCCATTGCCTGAAGGCGCATCAAGGCATCGTTCATCTTTGTTTCTTTGGCACAAAGTGATATTCGGATATAGCGTTTTCCGTTGCTACCAAATATAAATCCAGGGGTAATAAAAACGTTCGACTTGTGCAATACACGTTCGGTGAGTTGCTCGGCATCCTCATATTTGGCAGGAATACGCCCCCATAAAAACATCCCTACTTGTGCATGATCATAGCTACAGCCCAAGACCTGCATGATCTGTTCAGCAATCTTGCGACGCTCTTTGTACACCTTCACATTATTTATATAATGCCACATTTCGTCATTGGTGTTGTATGCCTCAGCTGCAGCCAACTGAATACCACGAAAGGTGCCACTGTCTATGTTGCTTTTTATCTTGAGAATCCACGAAATATACGTTGCATTCGATGCACACAAGCCCACTCTCCACCCCGGCATATTAAAGCTTTTTGACATAGAGTTGAACTCTATGCAGCAGTTTTTGGCTCCCTCTACTTGCATAATTGACAATGGACGGTCGTTGAGTATGAACGAATAAGGATTGTCGTTGATAATCACAATATTGTGTTTTTGTGCAAATGCCACTAATTTCTCATACGTCTCCAATTGCGCATTGCCGCCCGTAGACATGTGAGGATAATTGGTCCACATCAGTCGAACCTTTGTCAAATCTATTTGTTCTAACTCATCAAAGTCGGGCTGCCACGCATTCTCCTCTCGCAAGTCATAATTGAGCACCTGTACTCCCAACAATTTACTCAGCGAAGTATATGTAGGATAACCCGGATTAGGAACCAATACGGCATCACCCGGATTGCAAAAAGCCAGCGTTACGTGCAAAATACCTTCCTTACTACCAATAAGTGGCTGTATTTCGGTTTGTGGATTGAGCCTCACGCCATACCACTTTTCGTAAAAGCGTGCCATGGCTTGGCGCAATTCTGGTGTACCACATGTGGGTTGATAGCCATGTGTAGAAACGTCGTTGGCCACTTCGCAGAGCTTTTGAACCGTTTGGTGAGAAGGCGGCATATCAGGACTACCTATGGCAAGTGAGATAATATCATTTCCTGCGGCTTGTAGCTGTGCCACTTCTTTCAATTTCTTACTGAAATAATATTCTTGTATTTGGTTCACACGTTGTGCAGGTTGAATGCTCATTTTGTTGTTGATTTTATAGTTAGACCACGAACTTATCGTTCAAACTTCTTCATCTTTGCCTTTCCGACCTCATGGTGAAAGAAAGAATTATTTTGCTTTCTCTTCATATCCTTATCTGTTTGATGAGGCACTACAAGCGAAAAGCCCCGCTTTCACATATTGTGAAGCGAGGCTTTTATGGGGTTATTTATTGAATTGACTATGGCACACAAACTTCCGCTTCACAAGTGTTTGCAAAGTAAAAATAGAAGTAATAATAAGATGTGTGTGACTGATTCAACATTTTTCTCATATCTCTTAATTCGATTACAAAAGTAGATGATTTATTTGTAACTAACAAACATTTTGCTAAGAAATCATTAAAATAACTTACATTTTTAATGTTTTTGAAGACGATGCATCAAGAATTGCTGAAAATGCCGTATGCGTCCACGTTCTTGTAGGCCTGCTTCACCTTCTGCTCCACATCCTCATCAGCGACACCTTGGGCCTGATCGGCAGCCAATTGAGCAGCCATCTTCTCGGCCATCTCAATGTCTTCCCTACCCCCTTGCTCATCACCCAGCTCCATCCTGAGCGGTCCTCGTTCCTGAAAGGCAACCATCGAGAAAGGATTTACATCTATCACCTTATTATAATAGGTAAGCGCTTCAGCCTTGTTGCCCTTCTTTTGTTCGATGCGAGCCTTCAAAACCAGCACGTCTTCATTGTCTGCCAACTGTTCTAACAGATGGGTAGCGTCTTCATCCGCAGCGTTCAAATCACCCGAATCCAACAGCGTTTCGCCTCGCAAGAGATAGGCTTCGTATGCTTTGGGATTCAACATGATGGCCTTGGTGAGCATGGCAATGGCGTTGGTAAGGTCGTCACGACCTATGCAGGCCTTGGCATAGCGATACAACACTTGCGGATTTTCACTGTCCACGAGCATGGCTTTCTCACAGGCATTGCCCATGGCAACATAGTCTTCCATCATATATGCCACGTCGGACATGCGAAGATAAATCTGCAAATTGTCGGGTTTTGCCTCCATCAGCTTCTGCAATTGTGCGTAGGCACCAGGCAGGTCGTTGTTGCGTATCAATGCTTGTGAATAGTAATCACGCGTCTCCAAATCATCGTGCAGTTGCAAGGCATGACTGAAACAGCGCAGGGCTTGCTCTATTTGATTGATTTGTAGCGCTCTCACACCATCGTATTTCAGTGTTTCAAAGTTCTTTCGTTCTTCTTCCCGACGCTTTTCTTCCTCGTTTTCAACCTTGCTTCCAAACAGCGATTTTAAGAAATTCATAGTCTTTATAGATTTAAAAGTTGTTCGTAAACCGAGTTGGTCATGAAGTCGGTACGCTCCCATTTCGGCCACCAGTCCTTCACATTCTGAAACTCCTGTCCCACATTTTTATACTGTCGATAGGTAAATTTGGCATTGACATACCCCTCATCACCGTCACGGGCGATGATAAAACAATGCAGCGTTCGTTGATATCCCACCAGTTCGCCATCCTTTTCAACCGTCTCTAGTACCCATTCTTTCTGCGGAATGGCCACCGACTGGATGCTTACCTTGGGGTATTTCTTTCTAAACAGCTGCGTGCAGGTCTTGCGAAACGTCAACGCATCCTCGCCTTTGTACAGATCCTTGCTGTACAAGGGCATGTAATAAGACCCGTTTACTTTCAGCAAGTCAGACTTTCCATCTATCCTGTCGTTAAAGCCAATGGCATCGCCAAGCTCGTGTCCGGCCTGCTCCAACTCCTTCTTGGTCTTCTTCAAAAACTTCGACACCTTTTTATCAAAAGGCTCTTTTTTCTTATCTTGGCTCTGCGCCGACACGTTTGTGACTGCTCCCAATAAAAGGACAAGCACGATATACCCTATTTTCTTCATTGTCGTATCATTTAAAAGAATGTCGCAAAAATAGCATAAATAAGCAGAGAACCAAAATAACAATTGATAATTAAAATAAAATTACCCTTAAAAGTTTTGCAATATTAGCACGATAACCTATCTTTGTGGCAGATGAAAAAGATGTACATTCTATTGTTGGCTGGGCTGTTTTGCATCAATATCAGTGCGCAGGAGCGTCGCCAAGTATTTCGGTCAACGGCCGAAAGAACTGACTCTGTGCAAGCCAAACCTACTGATGCTGGCCCCAATCTTCAACCTCACACGGCTGGAACCTATGCCCAACCCATCATCGACAGGCATTTGCCGCCCGCACAAACCACGGCTACCGACACGCTGCATCTGCCCGCCATCAACGCATACGGGCAGGTGTTGCCCTTCCGTTTGTACCCATACGGATGGCTGGGGTGGTACAATTGGGACCTTCACCCCGGTCTGAATGTCAACCTTGGTGCATCTGTTTTCGCTTTTTTGGGTAAGAACGCACCTCGTGGAGCAGGGTTCACGCAGA
>URFI01000109.1 GCA_900547085.1 uncultured Prevotella sp. | reverse complement strand
TACCTATGGACAACGGGGCAAAAAATAGATGCGAACGGTGATAAAACCAACCCTGGCATTTTAAAGCAGTATCTCAGCAAGTCGAAAGCGTTGGATAATCTGAAGCCAGAATCGACCACGTCGGCAGAACTTGGCACAGAAGCCCATTTCTTTGACAATCGTCTGTCTGTAGATTTCACCTATTATACTACTTCAACTAAAAACCAAATACTTGGAGTAGACATGCCTGGTTCGTCAGGATACTCGTCTAAGTTCATCAATGCAGGAGAAATCAAAAGCCACGGCTATGAGTTGATGGTTAACGCAACGCCCTTGAAAGCCAAAGATTGGAATTGGGACATCAACCTCAACTGGGGATTGAATCGTACGGAATGTGTTATGCTCGACAGCGAGATCTCGCGTTACGAACTGGGCGCAACGCGGGCAGGCAAGGTGGTTGTAGAGACCGGGAAGAAATATGGCAACATCATTGGTAAAGCTTACAAACGCAATGAGGCAGGACAAATCGTTGTCAACGACAAAGGTTTGCCAGAGTCTGTGTCTGATAAAGTTATCGGTAACATACAGCCCGATTGGACTGGCTCCATAGGTAACATGTTGAGATATAAGGATCTTGTGCTGTCATCGTTGGTAGATATACGCATGGGTGGCGACTTTATCTCAAGCACAGACAATTACGCGTGTCAGCAGGGTACGGCTGCAAAAACCATCTACGGCCGACAGCAAGGAGAGCAAATTATCGTGGACGGTGTGACGGCCGACGGAAAGAAAAACAATGTAGGGCTCAATGCTGAAACCTATTGGACTAACATAGCAGGACCAGAGGGCATCATGGAAGCATTCATGCACAAAGGAACATACGTCAAGATGCGCGAACTATCATTAGGTTACATCCTGCCACAGGCATGGTTCGCACACATGCCAATCAAGTATGTCAAGGTGTCCTTGGTAGGCAGAGACCTATTCTATTTCTATAAAGCCGCCCCCATCAACCCGGAGGGTGCGTTCTCAAGAAACGATTACGCGCAAGCTTTTGAGTTGGCATCCATGCCACCAACACGGGCTTATGGCTTAACTGTTAACGTGAAATTCTAAAAGTATAGTAACTATGAAACATCATATTTTTAAAAGCACAGCACTCGCATTGGTTTTTTGCGTCGCAAGCGCAAGTTGTACTGATTCGTTTGATGCGATGAACCGCGACACCATGGGTATGACCGATGGCGACTTAGGATATATGACCGCTTATATTCAAGAATGGGGTACGCGTATAGGATCTTGGGAATATCAAGTAGGTGAAAACCTGCACACCAATCTTTATGCACAGTATTTCGCCAACTCAGCATCCTATTTCACTTCCGACAGTTATACTTACAAAAGTGAATGGGTAACCGACGGTTTTTGGAACACATACTATGTGGGAGTGTTGAAGCAGTTTAAGACGGCTCAAGCCATTGCCGCCCAAAACCCAGCCTATGGCAACATCTTCCAAACCATGAGAATATTCACGGCTATGTGTACCGCACAACTCACAGACTTGTTTGGAGACATGCCTTACACACAAGCTGCATTGGGTAACAGCAAAGCGGAATACGATACACAGAAAAGCATCTACACTGACATCTTTAAAGAGCTTTCTGAAGCTGTGGAGAAGCTCAAGGCTGATAAGGGCAACGCAACCATGATCACATTTAAGCAAAATCAAGATCTCATCTACGATGGCGATCTTGAGAAATGGATCAAACTGGGTAACTCCCTCCGATTGAGATACGCCATGCGATTGGCCTATATAGACCCCGAAACGGCCAAGAAAGAGGCAATGGCAGCCTTGGCTGGTGGTGGCATGCTGGACAGCAATGCCGACAATGCTAGCGTGTTCATATCAGGGCAAGGTGTCACTGGGTGGCCCTTGCACCAGATATCCGGCTGGGGCGAGTTTTGTATGAGTAAGACTATGGAAAGAATGCTCAAACAAACCAGCTCTGTCATGGATCCGAGAACAGCTTTATGGTTTGGGCACACGGAAAAATCAACGGTCGAAAATCCAGAGTACACTGGCATTCCCAATGGAGTACCAGTAGACAAACTTGCGCAATATCCCAAAGATATGAGGTCAAACGTGTGGGGATTGCAAACGGCACCAACATGGAATTCGAAAGGAGACAGCAAGTTCCCCTACAATGTTGCCAAGCGGCAAAAAGTGATGGACTATGCTGAAGTGTGCTTCTTGAAAGCTGAGCTCGCCCTTAGAGGATGGAGTAGCTCCATAAATGCCGAGAACATGTATTTGGCTGGTATACAGGCCTCATTAGATAATGAACGCGCCAACGTGGATCCTTCGCTATACTCTACAAAGAACGATGAAACCTATAAAAATAGCGGCAGCGTGGCATGGGAAACGCAATCGTCTTTGGAAGGTCATCTTGAACAGATTATGACGCAAAAATGGTTGGCTCTCTATCCGAACGGTGTCGAAGCTTGGACAGAATTCAGAAGAACGGGTTATCCTAAACTGACACCTGTCAAACTCAGTCTCGATCCATCAATTAATGCTGACAAAGGTGAATTCATCAAAAAGCTAAGGTACGTTGATGATGAGTTACGCGAGAACCCAAACGCCACCAAAAAGTCTCTCAACGAAGGCAAAGGAGATGGTTCCAACGTTCGCGTTTGGTGGGACACAGGGCGATACAAATAACTTTTCAGTGTCAGGTGTAGTGGGCGACACCCAAGGCGTCCCTACATCAAAAGAACCTGTCGTCTTTACATCGACGAACTTGTTGGCTCAAGGGTACAAGCACGCTAAAAAATGTTCAATCATTCAACAACGGAGGCAAGCATCTGTCATGGGGTGTTTGCCTTCTTTCTTTTAGTGCCTGATTATGTTATTTCATCTTCTTGGCTTTGCCCACACCGCGGTTGGACTTATAGATGTGGAGCAAAGTATATAGGGTGGGAGATAGGTTGTTGCGTTGGCCGGTTGGGACGTTTGTCCGTATAAATGACAATAAAACGCCACTTCCAAAAGTGCAAAATAGAGAAAATCGATAGGTAAATGCGGTACATTTATCTCTTTCTGGATTCAGAAAACAGGCCTGAAGCTCCAATAGCATTGAGTTGTGAAGTTAAAAGATATGCTATTCGTGCACAAGTAACATGCAATTACACGTTTAAAGCATACCAATTATGCGGTTAAAAGCATGCTTTAATCGTGCAAAAACACGAAACAAAGGCTTAAATATTGGACGTGAAACGCTGAACATATTGAGAAACAGGAAGATATTGTGATTGCTCATATTTTCAAAATTTGCGAGAACTTCGAGACATAGTGGCAAATAAGCGAAATATAACGAGGTGTTTGTCAAGATAAATGATAGACTCTTTTCATGCGAAGTCATCCGCTGAAATACCTCTAGATATTGCCAGTAGGCTACGCACATACCTGCTATATTCGTGGTAGATCGTTTCTCTACGAATGGTCATATTACTGTCATGACATCAAGCCGCACACGTCTGCATTTTTTTCTATTTACTTTCAAGCAGAATATACTACAAAAATGTTTCAAGTTTTCGATTTTAATTTGTATCTTTGCCTTATAAAGTGCTTTGATTTGAAACTCAACACATCTTTGCTGTCATTTATATAGGTTAAATCAACATCAAAAATGAAGACCATACTAAAATTAGAATACTTGCACCGAAAGCCTGACAATTATAAAACAATTCTTAGGTATCTGATGCTTCATGATGGCTGTACGATACCGGAAATATCGAAACATATCGGTATCAGCGTTCCAACTACGACAAAAATCATCACAAATCTAATGAGCAAGGGGTTTGTGGTTTCAAAAGGAAAACGCGATCAATCGCACGGTAGGCTACCTACGGTTTATGGTCTGTCTACCGACTCTGGCTATTTTTTAGGCATCGACCCCGGTTACGACTCTTTAGCAATGGCTCTTTGTGATTTCAGTGGAAACATTGTCTTTGAGAAGAATAAGATTCCCTTTCAATTAGAAAACACACAGCAATGCCTTGACACCTTGCTCGATCTTGTGAATGAATATATTGGCTCTCTTGACATACAAAAGGAATCTATCTTGCATGCTTCTATGAACGTGTCGGGCAGAGTGAATCCGTTCACCGGCGTTAGTCACAGTATATTCGATTTCTTGGATCAGCCTTTAGCCAAGTATATTTCAGATCACATTGGCATTCCAACGTGCATTGAAAATGACACCAGGGCCATGACTTTTGGCGAATATCTGGTTGGTTGCTGCAATGGTGCCAAGAATGTGCTGTTTGTCAATGCGAGTTGGGGCATAGCCATCGGCATTATTGTAGGTGGCAAAATATATTATGGGAAATCAGGCTTCTCGGGTGAGTTCGGTCACGTGAAGGCTTATGATAATGAAGTGTTGTGTCGTTGTGGGAAGAAAGGCTGTCTGGAGACTGAGGTTTCTGGTATGGCTCTGTTGCGCGAAACAGTGAAAAACGTGTTGAAGGGCAAACGTTCCATCCTTTCTGACAAAGTGCTTAAAGAGCATAAAGAACTCACACTATCAGACGTTCTGTACGCAATTCAGAAGGAGGACACGCTGTGTATCGAAACTTTGCAGAAGATAGCAGACCAGTTAGGGCGCAATTTGGCAGGCATGATTAACATCTTCAACCCAGACATGTTGATTATCGGTGGCGACTTGTCGCAGACCGGAGATTACATTACACAGCCAGTTCAGATGGCTATCAAGAAATATTCACTGAACATCGTTAATGAAGATTCGGAAGTTGTAACCTCAATATTGCGAGAGAGAGCAGGCGTCGTAGGTGCTTGTATGGTTGCCAGGTATCAGGTTGTTAGAGATTAATGCGATTGGTGGATGCTTCTTCATCATTGGAATCATCGAGATAATGGTTTTGTAATCATGCTAATGATCCGCTCGTGTTTTGAGTGTTTCTATCTATCTTTCAAATAAAAAGTGAACTCTTTACCCGAAATAATTTTATCAGTAACACATCATGTATACGCAAGAACAAGGATTATACATTGCACATGGGCAACAAGGCCCTATTGTGATGAATGGAAAAATGGCTAATCGACACGGATTGGTGGCAGGAGCAACGGGAACAGGAAAAACCGTTAGCCTGCAGGTGATGGCAGAATCGTTCTGTCAGGCGGGCGTTCCCTGCTTCATGGCTGACATGAAAGGCGATTTGTCGGGTATCAGTCAGACGGGCCATCTCACAGGTTTTATTGAGAAACGAATGGCAGAATTTGGCATCGCCAATCCGCAGTTCCAGTCTTGTCCGGTGCGGTTTTTCGATGTATATGGCGAGCAAGGGCATCCCATGCGTGCCACCATTTCGGAGATGGGACCTGAACTGCTGACGCGTCTCCTTGAACTCAACGACACGCAGGCAGGTATTCTCAACATCGTGTTCCGTGTGGCAGACGACCGTGGATTGCTGATTATCGACATGAAGGACTTGCGTTCCATGCTCGACTACGTAGGTCAGCACGCCAAAGAGTACACCACGAGGTATGGAAACATCTCCTCTGCTTCCATCGGAGCCATCCAACGTGCCCTGCTCCAGTTGGAAAGTCAGGGTGCCGACTTGTTCTTTGGCGAACCATCATTCGATATTCATGACCTGTTGCAGACCGAAGGCGGAAAAGGTATCATGAATGTGTTGGCCGCCGATAAACTGATGATGCAACCGAAACTCTACTCCACTTTTTTGCTTTGGTTAATCTCCGAACTCTACACAACGTTGCCCGAAGTGGGCGATCAGCCACTGCCTAAGCTGGTATTCTTCTTCGATGAGGCGCACATGTTGTTTGAGGGTACGTCAAAAGCCTTGATTGATAAGATTGAACAGGTGATACGCCTCATCCGAAGTAAGGGTGTGGGCATCTACTTAATCACCCAAAGTCCTACGGATATACCGCTTAGCATACTCGGACAGTTGGGCAATCGCGTGCAGCATGCGCTTCGTGCTTACACGCCAAAAGATCAGAAAGCGGTGAAAAGTGCTGCAGAAACGTTCCGTGCGAACCCTGCCTTTAAAACCGAAGAGGCTATTACAAACCTTGAAACAGGCGAGGCTTTGGTGTCGTTTTTGGATGAGAAAGGGGCACCACAGATGGTTGAACGCGCCAAAATGCTGTTTCCATTGAGTCAAATTGGGGCCATCACGGACGAACAGCGCAAAGCTATTATCGTTCAATCGAGCTTGGGATGTAAATACAACCAGCCCTTTGATCGTGAAAGTGCTTACGAACAACTCCTCAAAATGGAACAGCAGGCACAGCAAGAAACATCTGTAGAAGAAGAAAACTCAACACCGAAAGCCGCAACAAGTAATGGCAACAGCCTGTTTAGTAAAGTGTTGAAATCGGTCATCACCGCCCTCACAGCCACTTTTGCCTCGGTATTAGGAACGGCAGTTTCTAACCAGGTGACGGGTAAGAAATCGCGTTCTCGCAAGACAGCCACTGAGCGTGCTGTTAAAAATGCCACTTCGGCTGCTACTCGTACCATGACGCGTGAGATCACTCGCAGTATCTTGGGGAATATTGTTAAGTAGGAAGGAGTACGTCTTTCAGCTTGAACGCCACTAAGTTTCAAAGTGATTGTTATAACTCTGACTTGTAGCGGACAGGTTATAGTGTATCTGGATTCTAAGCGTTATGTGCACAATGGCATGAAAGACGCTATGAGATATGATTCAATAATCTTGAAACAATCCAACAACAAAAGCCCCACTTTTCTCTTATTTTGTACCCTTTGAAAAGTGGGGTTGTGTCCCTTTTTCATTAACTTTGCCGTGATTTTTAATTTACAAACATGGTAAAAGAACAGTTTAACAAGCGCAATCCGCTGTGGTTCAAGCATTTTAACCGCAAAGGATATTCGCTCTTCGCTGCTCTTGGCAAAGAAGTTTTGATTAGTGTCCTCAGCGTAAGCACATTGACTTACGCCAAGGCCGATGGCGTAAGTGCGCCACGACTTGGAAGGAGACAGCCTTGCACGCCAGGAAGTGAAGCTCGAAGAGGTGATCGTCACAGGCTCTCGCGCTCCGCTGACCGTTAGTCAGCAATCGAGAATGGTAACTGTACTGAGCCGAAAGGATATTGAATCGACTCCGGTACAAAGTGTGAATGACCTATTGAAATTAGCAATAGGGGTAGATGTCCGCCAGAAAGGACCCTTGGGAGCATTGACCGATGTGGGTATCCGTGGCGGAAACTCGGAGCAGGTCACCATTCTCTTGAATGGTATCAATATCTGCGATGCGCAAACCGCGCACAATGCGTTCGACATTCCTGTCGATTTGAGCGAAATCGAACGCATAGAAGTCTTGGAAGGCCCAGCAGGTAGGGTTTATGGCACATCTTCTTTGTTAGGTGCCATCAACATAGTCACCAAGGCGGCAGCCCGCACTTCACTCACAGCTCGCATGGAAGGTGGCTCGTATGGCTATCTCTCCACTGGTCTAAGGGGCAATATCGCCCGTAATAACTGGAACAACCAGCTTTCTCTTTCGGCCACCCGAAGCGATGGTTATTCACGCAGCAAGGTAGGAAAACTGAATGCTGATTACCGTACGCTCAAGTCGTTTTATCAAGGAAGCTATCAAGACAGTTGGGTTGATGTGAAGTGGCATGCCGGTATGAGCTTGAAAAATTTTGGCGCAAACACATTTTATGGTGTGAAATGGGACAATCAGTTTGAGCA
>URFI01000108.1 GCA_900547085.1 uncultured Prevotella sp. | reverse complement strand
GTACCATTTTTCACGCCGACAATTCAGATGCTTACCTCGACATGTGGGGAAATTATAGTGCCTCAGAGATTGCAGGCGATGCCTATCCATATCAGGCTAATGACAGTTTGACGGCCAATTCTAAGCCTGCGGCCCGCTTGTTCAATGCGAACAGAGGGGGAACCTATTTCATGAATAAGGACGTGAATGAGATTACAAGAAATGAGGACGGAACCATTTCTTTTCGTTTCAAGGTAGTTACAGCCTTGACAAAACCGAATCAGACGCCGTCTGATGGCATTTTATTCCATGAAACATTTGACCAGTGTAAGGGCACGGGTGGAAATGACGGTAAGTTTAGCGGGCAAGTGGCCCGAAGTATGAATAATTTCATGACGGATATGGAAGGCTGGAACGTGCCATCAGGTGCCGCATACGGTGGCGACCGATGTGCAAAGTTTGGTACATCGTCAAAGAATGGCACCGTGTTGTCACCCGAATTTGATGCGCACGGTAAAGACACGCTCATCTTCGTGGCTGCACCTTTTGGAAAAGATGATAACACGTTGGATGTGTACATCAACGACTCGCTGTTGGGTGTCTTTACATTGGAAAGAGGGAAGTGGACTACCATCAAGTTTCCTTTCACGGGAACCGGAGCGACAACCATCCAATTTATGCCTTACAACCGCTTTTTCTTGGATGACGTAAAGGTGATAGGACCTACGAGCAAGCAGGAAACTGGTATCCAACAGCTTGAGGCCAAACCCAATACTCGCCAGCCTTCCAAAATTTATAATCTCAATGGGCAGTTCGTGGGAACCAAACTCGATGTCCTGCCCAAGGGGATATACATATCGAATGGAAAGAAAATTCTGAAATATTGAGATTGCACACATAATTCCGTCTGAAATGATTTTTGAACCGTAGGTGCGTCATTCTTCACGTTCCGAATTGTAGGGATGTGATGAGTCACGTCATGCCTGCAATCCGTTTGTCTTTTTCATGAAATATTTTTACTATCGTCTTCAAAACTCGCGTATTTGCAACCAACAGGAAGGGTGGGGACAAATACGCAAATTATAGGATGTTTTCATATTCTCTTATGGTACAATGAGTTACTGAGATGAGGTGCTTTTTCGTTTCAAATGTGAATCCTTTTTTGTGCCAAAAGCATGCTTATTGACGGCCAATATGCATGCCATTGTGCAACAAAGTCATATAGTTCGGAAGTCAAAATGCTGCTTCTAACATGGCAAGGTGATGATAATAGGGCGATAAAACGTATGCAGTTGCAGAGAAAAAACGGTTTTTAATGTTTTGAGGTGCATAAAAAACACTTCTCAACCATTGTGTCTTTTCTATGTTGAAACCTGAAAATTGTGAAATAAACGGACAATTAGATTATTGTCTTACCTTTTAAAACAAGTGATTTGCCCTCACTGTATGGACTCCCGAAGGCGTGCTTTCGTCCGTGTAACCTGACAACGTGACCTATCAAAAAAAAATTGATTGTCTCACGACAACCAATCTTCATTAACCTTAATAATCTAATACCATGAAAAACACAATGCAAAGGTAGTAAAATATTTCATCCGTGCAAGTTTTCTGGTCTATACAGGGCGTTTTTATAACATAAATTATATTTTTAATCTGCCATTTAAACTTCCTTTGCATCTTTCACGGCTGTTCTTACATATATTTATCTCTTCTGTATTTCCTTGAATATTGCTTGCAGATTTCAAGTATCATTTGATTTTTTAAAGAAGTTGCATAAAGTGATGTTTGTGTATCCCATTAGATTCTATATTACAAAGTAGTTACAATTTCAATAAGATGTGCAACCTTTTATGTTAATATCTTGTTGAATTAATACTGTTAAGCAACATTTATATATAATTAACGATTCGGGGGGGGGTGGTTTTAACAAAACTTCATAAATTTGCACCGATTAATAGAACGACTTACCCACATTATTAAGTCGTACTTAATTTTAAAATGTTAAACTAAATATAGATTTTATGAGGAAAAGTTATGTAACGCCAAGCATCTTATTGCTTCCCCTGCAAATTGTCGGTCCCAATATTGGATCACCAGATGGGGGTGACGCTGACCTTCAGCCAGAGCTGACACCAGAGGAACTGGAGGAACTTGAAAATGGTGGTGGCTGGTAACAAATCAAGAATTAAATTAAAAAAATGAGAAAGTAAAAAAGTTATGAAAACACATTTACAACGATTACTCTTGTTGTTGTTGGTGTTGCCGTTGTGCATGGTGGCCTCGGCATCTATTGGAAAAGTTACTCCGGGCAACAGCAAGTTGACGCACGCTGATGTAGGTGGTTCTGAGCTGAGTAATATCACGCTGACCGTCACTTTAGGTGCAGACGAGCAGCCTAACGGTATGGCGATGCTGCGCACAAGTATGGATCCCAACAGCTTGGTTAGCAATGGTGCTAACGTTCTTGTAGACGGCACTCTCACCAAGAAATCAAGCGATGCAACAAGTTCTACCTGGACTATCAGCTGGAGAAACGTACCTGCTGGCGACTACAAGGTTTATTTCAAGCAGACCGGCGGAACGGAACAGACTGAGCTGGGTGATGTGACAATCAAGGTACTTCCCAATCCGGAGCCACCAACCGTAACCTTTGACGTTGTCAACGAAACGTGTAACGCCAAAGGTTCTATCACCATCAACATAGCTGGTGGTAAACCGGGATTTACCGTAACGGGAAAAGTATTTACCTCTGGAAATGCAGAGAAGGCTCCAATCAATAAGACCACGACAGACCAAGCCTTGACCATTAACGATTTGACAGCAGGCCAATACATCAAGGTTACCGTCACAGATTCAGATGGTCGTACAAGTGGAGAAATGCGGTCTGAAAGAGTGGGAAACAGCTCGGTAAAAGTATCTGACGACCAAAATATATATTTGCTGCAAACTGCAGATTGTACGTTTGACTACTATCTGCGATTAGTGATTGATGCCAATGACGAAGAGGCTGTGGCCAAGCAGACGCAGATGCTGGCACAAACGTTGCGCTTTCTGAAGCACTACGGCAATAGCGAGGGCTACCTCATGGAATATGCGCCGGCATTCGATTATACCAAGGGTTCCAAGCACTATCGGTTCTTCCGGCTTCCCGCTGAAGCTGCCACTAGTGTAGACTTTTATGGCTACAAGTATGAAACTATGTGTAATGGCAGCGTTAATCGTGGAAGTAGCTACAATGAAGTGGTGAAACTTGAGAAGATGATGCATCTCTCCACGTCTTCCTCGGCTACCCTCAACCCTGAGACCTGCCAATACGAAAATCTTGTTGCCACGGTAAAATACGATTTCCAAGGTAACGGCAATGCTTACTTTGCATGGATGAACAGTTACTATTTCTTCCTCAACGATGCCGACCACAAATATGCCAAAGTTTATAAGAAGAAGGCAGACGGAACCTACGAGACAGCGCCCGTCAAGGCCGATGTACTGATGCCAACGGATGCATTCAACGCTCCGTTTGCAAGTAGCTTCACACTCGACAAACCAGGTACATACAAGCTGGTTTACGGCACACCGGATTGCCCGCAAAGCTATATAGAGAAAGAGTTTGTGATAGATGAGCCGAAACCTAAGTTTGTTGAATTCGGAGATCCATGGAACAGTCCAACCATAGATCCGGAACTTGGTATCCACGGCAATACCGCAGGGTTGAGAATTGCTGTGCAAACGGCTGCTGCACCGCTCAAGTTTACCCTTCGCCGCCCAGACGGCAAGACCTCCTTTGTGGTAACCGATTTCCTTGATGACAAAGAATACACCACAACAATCGATTTCCCACAGGAAATTATTTATAAGACAGCGCGTGAAAAAGAAGGATATTTCTTCGGAGACCTTCCAGCTGGAGAGTATGAGCTGGAAGTGGAAGACAAATGTGCGAATACGGCTACTTACAATTTCACCATTAAACCCGAAGACCTTCAGACCTACAGCCCTAAGCGCACCGATGGGTATAAAGATGGTGTCTACGTGGGAGTGGACTGCAATGGAAAGAATGTTTTGAAATTCGACTTCGGACCAAAGGCAAACACGTTATCCTATGCCATTAAAACGTCGAATGATGGATCTAGTGAGTCAACTGGAAAGACATCCAGGCGGACTGGTGGGTAAAAACTACCTCTATGTGACCTATAAGCCAGGCCTTGTGAATGCCGATGGTGTAACCAGATGGAATAACAATATTTATACTGCCATCGCTCAGCAGGAACGGTCATATGGCGAAGGAGACTGGACTGTTAATCCCGAAAAGCCACGCGACTTTGACTATGTACCCTATCAGTACGACTTCTCTCAGATCTCAGGTGGCGGTGCATTTGAGGTATTTGGTGCCATGTGTGATTTGCAATCAAACAACACGGGCATCATCTCGGTAGGACCCAAGGCAGGCACGAATGTTTCGATGCCGGTGAAATACGAATTGTATGCAGCCGACAACAATGGCAACATCCTTGACCCATCAACGACTATCGGCGACGCATTCGAGTCTTCAGATGCTTCGAATGTGAACATGGCATGGAACGGTTTGGCAAAAGGCTTCTATGCTGTAAAGATAACATACGGTAACGGTTGTAGCTTAAAGAAGATTGTAGAAGTAAATGCTTCCGGTATCCCTGACCCTATCTATAATTCAGGGAATGCGGTTGCCAAGGAAATCACTATTGATATTACAAGAGGCATGAAACCTATCGACCTGGCCTTGCCGGTGTCCACTTACATCTATGATGTGAAGTGGATTGACATCACCAACGACAAAAAGAATACGGAACCGCTTCCAAACGGAACTGGCAACGAATATTACGCCACGTTTACAAAGCCCGGAGATTATACATACAGGGTTCAGACCAACTTCACTGACAAGACTGGATGCAAAGGTTCGTCTGGTGGTTACAAGGATGTCATCTTCCATGTGATTAAAGCCAATTATTGGATGGGTACTAATGGTACAGACTTTAGTACGGCATCCAACTGGACAGCCAACAGAGTTCCTGCAACAGGTGAAGACATTGTGTTTGCTACCGAGGAGAACTATGGTGAGAATGCCGTGAACGACTGCCGACTCACAAATGGTACCAAAAGCCTTCACTTTGAGGCTGGCAAACTTGAAAATCAATCAGCCAAGGCTATGGTGATTCCTGCAGGCAGCGGATTGAAAGTAACCAATATGGTTGGCTTTGAGCACAAGACAGGTGAGCCTGTTCGCTTGAAGATTGAAGCTAAGGCAGGCAAGCCCAATGGTGCTTTCGTATATGCTGGTGCTCCTTCTGATTCCAAGGTGTTTGCGGAAGTTCAGATGAACGTCAAGTCAACCAAACTTACGACACCTACCACATGGACAGATAATGTAGCGGGTTCGCCCACTAAAGGACAGAAACTGCCAGTGGAGTATACCGACCAGTTCTTTGGTATCCCATTCCAGCAGACCTCTTCTGCATGGCTAGGTGGTTCATACATCTATAAGTATGATGAGGCAACCAACGCAAGCAACAAGTTCTATCAGAAGTTTACAGGCTTGAAAGCCAAGGAAATGATGACCGCATTTGCTGGTTACTCTATCCGCAGCACGGCCGCAGAAGCTAAGGTGAAATCGATGAAAGGTTACCTCAACTTGGGTGATGCCACGTTGACCTTGACCCGCAAGGCTTCCAAGGTTGCCGACGCAAAAGCTGCAAGCGATGCCATCAACCACTGGGGATTGGGACAAAACCTCTTTGGCAACTCTTACACCGCACCTATGAAGATTAGTGGACTGACGTTGCCTGACGCCTTGGATAATACTATTTATATGTATAATACTGGTAGTGGAAAAGATTGGGGCGACGCAACAAGTCAATCGGGTACATCGGCTGGAACCTACTTGGCAGTCCCCGTCAACACGGCTTCACAACAGGGCGTGAACGAAATTCCATCTATGCAGGGCTTCTTGCTGAAGTTCACTGGCGATGAAACAACTGTTAATGGAGCAGATGTTAAGGTTGGCCTGAAGTATGACAATCTTGTGACAAACGCTAAACAAGAACAAATGGCCAAGGAATATACATTTGGTACAAACACTAAACCAGGAGTTATAAGGTTTAACCTAAACGGTGAGGATGTGAGCGATGTGATGTGGTTGTTTGAGCAGCCAGGCACATCCGACAACTTCGACAATGGATGGGATGGCCAGAAACTTGGTGCTGAGATGATGAGTAGTATGATTTACTCGGATTCGAAGGCTGGCAAGTTGCAGGTTAACACCACCGATGATCTGACAAAAGCTAACATTACCATCGTGACAGCTAAGCCTGGACGTTATGTATTAAATCTCTCACGCAAGGATTTACCACAGTATTCTGACTTAAAGCTCATTGACTCAAAGGCAAAGATGATTGTACCATTTGAGGGTGACGCTTTGGAATATGAATTCGATGTAACAGGAAATGGTGTCTTAGGCGATAGATTTAAGTTGATGAACACCACGGCAACCTCATTCGGCAATTTACCTACCGAGATTCAAGAGGTAACGACGGCAACCTGGAATGGGCCGGCTGTTGTGTACACCGTTTCGGGTGAACGTGTGGCCAATGTGCGTCAGCCTGAAGACCTGAATCGCCTCAAGGCTCAACTGCCAAACGGTGTGTACATCGTTTCAATGCAGGTGGATGGTAAGACGGTGAGCCAGAAGATGGTTATCACGAAGTAAGCAGTAGGCTTCATAAAATGCTACAAAATATGGGCAGCGAGCGCAAGGCTCGTTGCCCATATTTTTTCCGTCTTCGCCGTAGCGTCAACCATGTTTATTTCAAACATTCTGGGTGTCAACAAACCTTCGCATTCATGATGGTGAAGCGACGAAGTTAGAATCGTTGTAGCCCAAATTGTTTTATGAGGATATTATCTCTTCTTTGTAAGGAGAGTTTCTTAGATTTAGGAAGATGCAAGATAAGCATCCGATATTTATAGCGCAACCCAGATATGCAGCACACACATAAGAGGTTATTATTCAATGGGGTGTACGGCAAATAGGGGATGCTTGGTAGTTTTAGATGCTACCGTTACATTTCTAATACGGAGCCATGGATTGTAGTAAAGACAAAAATAGGAGACAAACCTCCATGATGGGCGTTTATCTCCTACTTGATAGCGGTGATGCGGAACATTGTTGCCGCAGCGAGGTTTATCTTACACTAAACTTATAGGCAACATGACTGAAATATTTCTCACCTGGCTTGAGGTAAGGTGAAGGCCAGTCTTTCTTGTTTGGAGAATCAGGGAATTTCTGGGTCTCCAAACAAACTGAGGCACGCTGTGGATAGGCAATGCCCTTTTTGCCGATGACACTGCCAGAAAGGAAGTTGCCAGAATAAACCTGTATACCTGGTTCGTTGGTGTACACTTCCATATAGATGCCCGATTCGGGAGAGTACAGGCTGGCTGCCACCTTGGTGTCGTCACCCTTACCGTCCTTGTAGGTGTTCAGCACATAGTTGTGGTCATACCCTCTGCCATATTTGAGTTGTGTGAAGGTAGTGTCCCCGATGGTTTCATACAGTGCGTGACGCTTGGTGAAGTCCATGGGTGTACCGTAAACAGGTTTGATTTCTCCTGTTGTCATAAAGGTACTGTCGCAGGGTGTATAGTTGTCGGCATTGACATAAAGAACCATGTTGGTGCCGGCCTTTGACGGATCGCCCGAGAGGTTGAAGTACGAGTGATTCGTCATGTTGATGACGGTTTCTGCGTCGGTGGTGGCCTCAAACTTCATGTCCAGGGTGTTGTCGCTGGTTACCGTGTAGGTAACTGTTGCCGTTACATTGCCAGGGAAGTTGTTGTCACCGTCAGGAGAATGTAAG
>URFI01000107.1 GCA_900547085.1 uncultured Prevotella sp. | reverse complement strand
TTCCGAATGAAGAACCTGCGAAAAAGAAAAGCATCTGTACCAGTCGCAGTTTTACGGGTACGATATCCGACTTTGAAGCCGTTAGGACGCACGTTTCCAACTTCGCTG
The DNA here is from genome assembly GCA_900547085.1 of uncultured Prevotella sp. Lineage (GTDB taxonomy): Bacteria > Bacteroidota > Bacteroidia > Bacteroidales > Bacteroidaceae > Prevotella. The sequence continues at coordinate 7,765 of URFI01000107.1, read as the reverse complement.
TGCGCTGTTCACAGAAGCTCAGACGGCAACACAGCGTGGCATCTGTGGTGAGTGTGTTCATCCACACCAATCAGTTTAGAGAAGACCAACAGCAGTATTGGAACAGCCGCGAGGTGACACTTTTGACGCCTTCAAACTCCACGCAGCAGATTGTGCAAGCGGCAGCAAAGGCTTTGCAGGAAATCTTCGTGCCTGGTTTGCAGTACAAAAAGGCGGGAGTTGTGGTGATGGGCATCATGTCCGACAGTGCTGTTCAAACCAATTTCATCGATTATAACCGCGATCAAATGGAAAAACAGATGCGGCTTGATCAGGTAATCGACCGCCTGAACAAGCTCGGAGGCTCCGAATTGGTGGTATTAGGTGCCCAACAATACCGGGAAAAAGACAAGCAAGGCCACCACGTTGCTTTCACAGATGCCATTCGACACGACTTCAAAAGTAAGAATCCCACCACGCGTTGGAGCGACATCATCACCCTGAAATAGTCTTTCCCAAGCATTTCTTGGCAGCAAATAGTGACGGAAGTCGCCCTGCGTGTTCCGCCTCTTATCCTTCTTCTGCCTGCTCAAGCATCTGTTCTTGCGTTGTTTCGTCTTGTGTTTTCTCACGCGTCACATACTTCTGCCAATAAGCAATGAGCAGGGTTGTTAACGGAAGTGCCACAATCAGACCAATGAATCCAAGCAATGTTCCCCATACAGACAGGGACAAAAGCAAGATGGCGGGATTGAGGTTCATGGCTTTTCCCATGATTTTAGGCGTGAGGACGGTATCACTAATCACCTGAACAATCAGGAACACGAGCATGGCCAAGCCAAAGATAATCCAGAAATTCTGGCCCGTGTCGGCTGCTTTCAGCATGGACAGGAAGACCATTGGCACCAAGGCCAGTGTGTGGAGGTAGGGTACCAGATTCATAAATCCCATCATGATGCCAAGCGCAATGGCCATTGGGAAATTGATAATGGAGAGGCCTATGCCGAAGAGAATGCCTAAGATGAGTGAAACAAGTCCTTGTCCTCGAATGTAATTATTGAGTTCTCTTTCCACATCTTTCATCAACTCTTCCCAGAACGGACGGTTCTTCTTCGGGAAAATGCGAATCCAATTGTTGGTCAAAAATTCATAATCTTGCAAGATGAAGAAGGTATATAATAAGGTGATTAACGAAGCGACGATGCTAATCACGACACTGGCCGTTTGTCCAAGCAAGGTAAATACCTTGGGCATCCCCGTCTGAAGGATGTTGCCGAAATCCTTGCTCTTCATGAAGTTTTCTATTTCATCGCGGTTTTTGGTAATCCAATTTGAGATGTAAGAGCCTAAGTCGCTACTGTGTGTGCTATGGTTAATCCAGTTGTTGAGGATGTCGTTGAGCTTGCCAAACTGTTCAATCATCGGTGGAATGATGGCATATACCAGTCCGCCAATCACCACAGCCACGGCCAACATGGTGATGATAATAGCAATGGCGCGAACTTTGACATGCATTTTATACTGTACAAACTTCACCAGTGGGTAGAGCAAGTAGGCAAAGAGCCAGGCCACAAAGAACGGTAGGAGCACGCCGCTCAGGTAGTTGACAAGGTATAAAACGCAGAATATCAATAGCAGAACGGAGGCTACGCGTATAAATTTGTCAAAGGTGATTTCTTGTCTTTTCATATTTTCGTAGATTGATGTATCTTATTTAAGCTTTTCTTCCTGTTGGGGAACCATCGAAACCGATTGTTCTTCGAGCAAGGCCTTTTGGTAACATTCCCGACAAAGGGGTTCGTAGGTGAGCTTTTCGCCCAGCAAAACGCGCTTATCGTTCTGCACCAATCGGTGGCTGATGTAAGCCAACGCACCACATTTCACGCAGATGGCATGCACTTTGGTCACCTCATCAGCAATGGCGCACAAGCCGGGAATGGGTCCGAAAGGCCGTCCTTGGAAATCCATGTCAAGTCCTGCGATGATAACGCGCACCCCTTTGTTGGCCAATTCGTTGCACACCTTGACGAGTCCATCATCAAAGAATTGGGCTTCATCGATGCCCACCACCTCCGCATCGGAAGACAATAACAAAATGCTTGACGATGAATCAACGGGAGTAGACTGAATGGCATGCTGGTCATGACTGACCACATTCTCCTCAGAATAACGGGTGTCTATGGCGGGCTTGAAGATCTCAACGCGCTGTTTGGCAAAGCTAGCCCGTCGCATGCGCCTAATCAGCTCTTCTGTCTTGCCCGAAAACATAGAGCCACATATCACTTCTATTCTTCCTGGGCGATGTGATTCGCCTGTCAAATATTCCATCATGTTGCTGCAAAAATACGAAGAGGAATTAAAAATTGCAAAGAAATTGTCTGTTTTTTTGTTCGTCTTGATTATTTAACTATATTTGCGTTCTATATGGGAATATTGTACATCGTGCCCACCCCAGTGGGGAATATGGAAGATATGACGATGCGAGCCATTCGCATTCTCAAGGAGGTGGACCTGGTGTTGGCAGAAGATACCAGGACATCGGGCAAGCTCTTGAAGCATTATGACATTCAAAATCACTTGCTGTCGCACCATAAGTTCAACGAACATGGCACTTCCGCGGGTATTGTAGAACGATTGAAAGCAGGCCAAAGCATAGCGCTCATCAGCGATGCGGGCACACCCGGCATCAGCGACCCGGGGTTCTTTCTGGCGCGCGAGGCTGCAAAAGCTGGCATAACGGTACAAACACTGCCTGGAGCCACCGCCTGCATTCCGGCTATTGTCTCATCCGGTTTGCCCTGTGACCGCTTCTGTTTCGAAGGCTTCTTGCCGCAGAAAAAAGGTCGACAAACACAGTTGGAGGCGCTCAAAGAAGAGCGTAGAACGATGGTTTTCTACGAGTCGCCCTATCGTTTACTGAAAACCCTACAGCAATTTGCCGATGTATTTGGCCCCGACCGCCCCGTGAGCGTGGCTCGTGAGATATCCAAACTGCACGAAGAACATGTTCGAGGCACACTTGAAGAGGTGATACAACATTTTAAAGAAGTTCCACCGCGAGGCGAAATCGTCATTGTGGTGGGTGGAGATAACAAAAATAAGAAACTTAAAACAGAACGAATATGAAAAAGATTTTAAGCCTGGCCACCATTGCCATCATTACTTTCGCATGCTTTGGATGTCAGAACAACAAGAAAAACAGCGATTTGGAACAGGCGGCCCAAGCCGACTCATTGCAGCAAATCATCAGTCAGAAAGACAACGAAATCAATGACATGATGGGTACGCTCAATGAAATCCAAGAGGGATTCAAGGAAATTAATGCGGCAGAAAACAGGGTTACCATCGCCAAAGAAGGTGAGGGTGCCAACAAAGGGCAGCTGATTCGTGAGGATATCCAGTTCATCGCATCTACCATGCAGCGCAACCGCGAACTGATTGCCAAGCTCCGTAATCAGCTTAAGCAAAGCTCCGTGAAAGGTGATGGCTTGAAAAAAGCATTGGACAGCCTCACCGCTCAGTTGGAAGAGAAAGACAAGCAGCTTCAGGAATTGCGTGCCGAACTGGATGCAAAGGATATCCATATCTCCGAGTTGGATGAAACTATCAACAACCTGAACACCAATGTTAACAACTTGGCAACCGAGAATTCGCAGAAATCGCAGGTAATCAACAGCCAGGACAAGCAGCTTAACACCGCTTGGTTTGTGTTTGGTACACGAAAAGAGCTGAAAGAACAGCGAATCATCGAGGGGGATAAGGTGTTGCAGGCCAACTTCAACAAGGATTATTTCACCAAGATTGACATCCGCGTGAACAAAGAAATCAAGTTGTACTCCAAGTCGGCTAAGGTTCTTACCATGCACCCATCCAGCAGTTATCTGTTGCAGCGCGATGCCAACAAGCAGTACGTACTTCGAATCATCAATCCAGAAATCTTCTGGAGTACCAGTAAGTACCTCGTAATCTTGGTGAGATAAGGCTGTCGAGAAACACACGCTTTCCCAGAAATAACGTACATGCGTCTGCTGGGAAGCAATAACTATACACCTCAATCCTCTTGCTCGGAACAGTCTGAGTAGGAGGATTTTTTATTGATGCCAAGCGCTTCAATCACCCTATTGAAGCCGCTCATTCTCCTTGTTGAAACCACTTTGAGGCAGCTCAGCCTTGCAATGACTTATCGCTTTGCTTTGAAAAACTGTTGCATTAGCTGCTTGCATTCCTCTTTCAGCACGCCACTCGTGACCGTGGCCTTGGTATGCAACACGTTTGGCGCATACCGCTGGTAGCCCCGTTTCTCATCGCCGGCCCCATACACAATGCGTGAAACCTGCGCCCACCCCATGGCACCAGCGCACATCGGACAAGGTTCAACGGTGACGTAGAGGGTGCATTGGGGCAGATATTTGCCGCCAAGTTGAGCCGCTGCGGCCGTGATGGCCAGCATCTCTGCATGCGCCGTGACATCGTTCAGGGTTTCAGTCTGGTTATGTGCGCGTGCGATGATGCGACCTTGGCACACAACGACGGCGCCAATGGGTACTTCTCCTTCATCGTAGGCGGCACGGGCCTCTGTCAATGCCTTTTGCATAAACTGTTCGTCTTGTTTGCGTTGTTCGTCGTCTGTCATGGTCGTGTCTGTTTGTGTGCTTGCAAATTTACAACATTCTTTTTGATGTGTGGAAGAAAAACCGTATTTTTGCAACACATCATCAGGGAGCATCAGGACATGGCTACACACAACAAATTTGGGAAATGGGGCGAAGATACAGCCGTCGATTACCTGCACAAGCAGGGATATACCATCCGCGAGCGTGGCTGGCGGCACGGCAAGTTCGAGATAGATATCATCGCGTTGTCGCCCGATGGCATAACCTGTGTGTTTGTCGAGGTGAAAACACGTCGGTCAGACGAGGTCGCCTTGCCCTCCGATGCCGTTGATGAGAAGAAGATGAGGAATCTCGGTATCGCGGCCGATGTTTATGTAAAGATGTTTGACATACAAGAGGAGCTGCGCTTTGATGTCATTTGCATCGTGGGTTCGACTGCCGAGAACATGCAGATCGAGCACCTCGAAGATGCTTTCAACCCTGTATTGTTATAACCAACGATGCGTATCAAACTGGTCAAACTCAATGAGGTAGACTCTACCAATGTGTACCTTTGCGAACACGCTGATTGTTTCAACGAAGAGATGGTGGTCGTACAGGCCGATTATCAGACGAGCGGTAAGGGGCAAGGACAGAATGGTTGGGAAAGTCAGGCAGGGAAAAATTTGCTGTATTCCTTGCTGGTTCATCCCCAAAAGCTGCCTGTAAAAAGTCAATTCTTTTTGTCTATGGCTGGTGCTTTGTCCATTAAAGCCGTGTTAGACGAATATGTTGACGATATTACCCTTAAATGGCCGAATGACATCTACTGGAAAGACTGCAAACTGAGTGGCACACTCATCGAGTTGAGCGTACACGCACAGGTCATTCAGCGCTGTGTCTATGGAGTGGGCCTCAACGTCAATCAGACGGAATTTGAGAGTGATGCGCCCAATCCTGTGTCCTTAGCGCAAATTCTGGGACATGAGTTGGACCGCGACAAGCTGCTTCATCAACTTATCAACGCTTTCGAGCAGTACTACAATTGCTTGGAAGAAGGGGCGTTCGACGAAATCTCCAACCAGTATCATGCCGCGCTGTATCGGCGGGAGGGCGTGCATCCTTATCGCGACCGTGAGGGCTGTTTCCAGGCGTCCATCGTGACGGTGGAACCCGATGGGCGACTGGTGCTGCAAGATACCGATGGACGCATGAGAGGCTACTATCTTAAAGAGGTGGAATTTTTAAATAAAATAGGCTGCGCCTTAACAAAGTAAACAAGTTTTCTTTGTATTCGGCTTGCGCTATTTTTTAAAACAGTATCAATCAAACGAACATTTATAAGCAATATGGTAAAGTTTAAACGTATACTCTTGAAGTTGAGTGGAGAGAGCCTGATGGGCAGTCAGAGCTATGGAATTGACCCCAATCGGCTCGCCGACTATGCCCAACAAATCAAGGAAGTGCACGACATGGGCGTGCAAGTAAGCATCGTCATCGGTGGCGGAAACATTTTCAGAGGACTGAGCGGGTCGCAAAAAGGCTTTGACCGCGTAAAGGGTGACCAGATGGGTATGTGCGCCACGGTCATCAACTCCTTGGCGTTGAGTTCCGCATTGGGTGCGATTGGCGTTAAAAACAAGGTGATGACAGCCATTCGCATGGAACCTATTGGCGAGTATTACAACAAATGGAAGGCCATTGAGGCGATGGAAAACGGACTGGTTTGCATCTTCTCGTGTGGCACGGGTTCGCCCTATTTCACCACAGACACAGGCAGTTCGCTGCGTGGCATCGAGATTGAAGCCGACGTCATGCTCAAAGGTACGCGCGTTGACGGCGTGTACACGGCCGACCCGGAGAAAGACTCTACGGCTACGAAGTTTGACGACATCACGTTTGATGAGGTCTATAACCGCCATCTGAAGGTGATGGATCTCACCGCGACGGCCATGTGCAAGGAAAACAACCTTCCGGTCTATGTGTTCAACATGGATGTGGTTGGCAACCTGAAGAAGGTGCTGGAAGGCGAGCCTATCGGCACTTTGGTCCACAATTAGGCTGATGTAAAATAAGGTTCTTCCGTTAAATGCCATTCGCTTGTCATGCAAAACGTATCGCTTTCATCGGAAGAACCACAACTCTGTCATGAAGCATACAACTACTTCCGCTATACGTTATAGTTCAGGGCAGTCCAAAATCATCAAGAAAAAGCCCCCCATGAGCGAAGGAGGAAAGAAGACACCCAACTATTTAGGCTTTCTTTCCCTCTTTTCGGTGTTTCGAGGATGGCCAAAATACTATTTAAGCAGCACTTTGACACGAATGCTGGGGCTATAGATTGGGATAGCAATACCGGAGTCATGTTATCAGGAAAGATGAGTATATCATCTTAATATGTGAAGCGTTTTATGTGAATAGTCTAAAATGAAAGATTTTCCATATAAGAAAGACGCATTCACACAAGGATCTTGATCATTAGTCAAAATAAAATCAAGTAGGTATCTATTTTGAGATAATTCCATACTTACTCCTTCGCATAGCCCACACTTCATCATTTTTAGTTTATTGGCAATATCTCCTCTCTCCTTTTCTATTTCTCTTGTAGCTTTTATTCCAAAAGTTTTGGGAAGGTAATTGCGCCTACTGCCTGTATCAAAAAAGATACGGGTGTTCTTCCCTTCAATCTTACCCTTAAAATATATAGAATTCAAACCGACATCTCTATAGTCGTCATGATTTTTCCATTTAATGCGTATTGAACTTCCTTTTTTAGGGACATCGCAACGCTTCATCATACGATTATTTAGATCGAAACACCAAATTTCCTTCTTTAAGAAATTTCCTCCCAAGATAAATTTGGGCGCAAGATGTAGAAATTTACCGGCTAAATCAACTACAAAACATCGCACCTTAGGATATGAAATGCCAGCAATAGAAACAGAGTCTATATTAAAATCGAAAGATTTGATGCGCTTGTCTGCAATGTTCCCGATAGTAGCATTACTCCCTGTTACTATGACGTTGCAGGAATCAACTGCATAAGTAGAATCTATAAGACAGACAGAACAACCAGTATCTATGAGGGCTGGAACACTCCGAGAGTTCCCATGATGTGATACAGTGACACTAGTGTACAGTAAGCATCCAATATTAGCCGTCTTTCACACTAACAAACAACCCTTATATGTCTG
>URFI01000106.1 GCA_900547085.1 uncultured Prevotella sp. | reverse complement strand
CAATCCCGAGATTGCCATGCGTAAATTCTTGCGCGAAGAACAAGCAAAATTAAAGCCCGGCACTCCCGTTTATGTCAAGTATGGTCCACTGAAAGGCTTGAGCGGCAGGTTGGTCCGCAGCAACAAAAAGTATTTTCTCTTGAAAGAGATACCCTGTATGGGCGTGATGTTGAAGGTGGCCCGCTGGTGTTGCAAGCCCTTGCAGTCTTGATGCGACCACAAATTAATCCAGTGTTAACCAAGTATTTGCTTGGCGTGTTCCTTCACCTTGATTTCTTTCGGCGTGATAATACGCTCTATCTTTCCTTCCTCATCAATGATAAAGGTGGTGCGGAAGGTTCCCATGTACTTTCTACCACACATGCTTTTCTCGCCCCAAACACCAAAAGCATTGTTAAGTGTCTTTTCCGTGTCAGCAATCAGCGGGAAGGGTAGCTGGTGCTTCTCAATGAACTTCTTGTGCGATTTCTCGTCCTGCACGCTAACGCCCACTACGGCATAGCCTTGAGCTAAAAAGCGTTCATAGTTGTCGCGCAGGTTACAAGCTTCGGTGGTACATCCAGGCGTGTTGTCCTTTGGGTAGAAATACAACACCAATTTCTGGCCTTTGAAATCATCCAACTTCAGTACATTACCGTCTTGGTCGCGTCCCAATATCTCGGGTGCCTTGTCTCCTATCTTCATATTTATATTGTTTTTAAGCATTCGGGTTTATGCCCGAGCGTGCGATGAATATTGATGTTACGAAGATAAGCAAAATATATGATATATTGTTTGTACGCTGTCCTTTTCTTTGATTTTTCTGTATTTGTCCAATAAAATCACTAAAAAATAGCCACTCAATAATCTCATTCTAGAAAAAAACAATAGGCCAATAGGATGCAAGAATGGTTGTTTTTAATAGAAAAAGACCGAATAATGGCACTAATGCATAAAGATTATGCTGATTGAAGCAGCTTTTTACGAGTCATGTTCTATGCTATTGAAGGCCAAGAGCATTGACTTTAGCCCTTTAAAGCAATGCTATTTGGAATCAAAAGCGTGGAGATTGGTTCGTAAATCATGTGATGTTTTCGCAATAAATTGTATTTCAATGAGATAAAGAAGGGCGCCATATTTCGCTTATTTGCGCCGCTAGTTCCGTTTGTTTGTTTACAAGCGAAATATGAACGGGGTGTTGTCAAGAAAATTCAGCATTGAAGAAGGTTGCGAACATCATTCAACATCCATGGTGACATTTGTGGATGGACGCCATAACTTTCCTTGCCATGTGTTCCGTTCAACCATTCTTTGGGTCAACAAATTCATCCATTCATACGGCTTCAGTCCCCATTTGGGTGCGATGACCCTGTCAGGCGGTGACATGCTGACAAAGCGTTCAAGTACCAAATCATTTCGAAGACGCTCTATGTAGCGTATGATGACGTCAAGATATTGATCAACTGTGTAGGTGTGGAATGGGGCTTCAGCGTACTGTTTTGCCAGTTGGGTGTGCCGTATCACCTGCATTTGGTGAATTTTCAGCACGTCGATGGGCAGTGACGAGATGATGGGAGCCTGCGCAATGCTGTCTTCGGCCGACTCGCCCGGCAGTCCGATGATGACGTGTGCGCCTGTCAGGATGCCTCGCTCGTGCGTCTTTTCTATGGTAGCTTTGCTGCATTCAAAGGTGTGTCCTCGGTTAATGCGCTGCAGTGTGTCGTTGTTGGTCGTCTCTACACCATATTCTATTAAGAGAAAAGTCTGCTTGTTCAGTTGTTCCAAATAGTCCAGCAGCTGGTCGCTCATGCAGTCGGGACGGGTTCCTATGACGATGCCCACCACGTCTTCCACCTGTAAAGCCTCTTCATATATGTGCTTGAGCGATTCGATAGAAGCGTAAGTATTGGTGTATGCTTGGAAGTAAGCGAGGTATTTCATGCCGTGATACTTGCGCGAAAAAAACGCCTTTCCATCTTCTAACTGTTCTTGAACGTTCTTCCTGGGGTTGCAATAAGAGGGATTGAACGCTCGGTTGTCACAGTAAATGCAGCCGCCTGTTGACAGTTTGCCGTCCCGATTAGGGCAGGTAAAGCCCGCGTCAACGGAAATCTTCTGCACTGGACCGTCAAAATACGTGCGAATCCACGAGCCAAAGTCACGATATAATTGTTTCATTCACTTGCAAAAATACGCAAAATTGCCTATCTTTGCAATCATTAGCATTAAGAAATCAAGCAGAATGAAAAAGATCATTTTAGGGATTATAGCACTGTTCATGGCAACCTCAAACATCCATTCAACAGAACGAATCACCCTGAAGGCCATCCAAGATGGTGCTTTTGCGGCAGAGCGTTTGAGCGGAATCAAACCCATAGCGGGTACCGACCAGTATGCAAGAATCAGCAAAGACGGCAATCGTGTTGTCAGGTACTCGTTCAAGACGGGGAAGCAGACGGCCGTGCTTTTTGACGTGAACCATACGATGGGTTCGAAAATTGATTCGTTCGACGGGTATATCCTGTCGCCGGACGGTGCGAAAATGCTCATCCAGACTAAGACCGAACGTATTTATCGCCGTTCGTTCAAGGCACAATATTATATCTATACCATTGCCAGTACGAAGTTGGAACCCCTTTCGGAGGGTGGACCGCAGCAGGTTCCGGTGTGGTCGGCAGACAGTAGGCAGATTGCTTTCGTGCGCGACAACAACATCCATCTCATTAAACTCTTGTACGACAACGCTGAAAGTCAGGTCACGAAGGACGGTAAGTTCAATGAAATCATCAACGGAGTGCCTGATTGGGTGAATGAAGAAGAGTTTGGACACAATCTTTCATTCTGCTTCAACGCCGATGGAACCAAGATATGTTGGATAAAATACGATGAGTCTAACGTGAAGAGTTATGCCTTACAACTTTTCAAGGGCATGCAACCCGAGCAGCATCAATATGCCGATTACCCGGGACTATATACCTATAAATATCCCAAGGCCGGTCAGGACAATTCCAAGGTGTCGGTGTGGAGTTATGATGTAAAGAGCCATCAAACCCGCCAGTTGCAAGTTCCGTTGGATGCCGATGGCTATGTTCCCCGCATCAAGCCAACGACTGATCCCAACAAGATTATCGTTTACACCTTGAATCGCCATCAGGACGAAATGCATTTGTATGCCGTTAACCCATCGAGTACCGTGGCCACGCTGTTAATCAAGGAGCGTGTTCCGAAGTATGTCAAAGAAGAAGCCATGGAAGGTGTCATCATTGGTGAGAACAGCATTTTGCTGCCCAGCGATCGGGACGGGTATATGAAGGGGTATCTGTTTAACATGAACGGTCAGATGATTAGAACTATCGGGAATGGTCCCTATGACATTACCGCCTGGTATGGTTACGACGAAAAGACCGGTGATGTTTTCTATCAGGCTGCCGCACTGAATGCACACGACCGCCAGATTTATGTTTCGCACAAGAATGGTAAGACCGAACGGCTGACGCAACAGCAGGGTTGGAACGTTGCACAGTTCTCTGGCGATTATCAGTATTTCATCAATACATGGAGCGATTACGATCATCCGTATGTATATACCGTTCGGGACAATAAAGGAAAGGTGATGTCCACGCTGATTGACAATGCGTCATTGCGGGAAAAAATAGCAAACTACGGTTGGACACCTAAGGAAACATTTTCTTTCACCACATCTGAAGGCGTAAAGTTGGACGGATGGATGGTGAAACCCGCTCAATTCAATGCTTCTAAACAATATCCGGTTATCCTCTTTCAGTATAGTGGACCGGGTAGCCAGCAAGTGACCAACTCATGGAATGCGGGTTCCATGGGGCAGGGAGGTGCTTTTGATTACTACCTGGCACAACAGGGATTCATCGTTGTTTGTGTTGATGGCAGAGGCACTGGTGGCAGAGGTTCTGAGTTCGAGAAAGTGGTTTATCAGCGGTTAGGAGAATTAGAATCTAAAGATCAGGTGGAAACAGCTCTGTGGCTTGGCAAGCAGTCGTATGTTGACAAGAACCGCATTGGCATTTGGGGATGGAGCTATGGCGGTTTCAACACGCTGATGAGCATGAGCGAGGGGCGTGGCGTGTTCAAAGCTGGTGTTGCCGTAGCGCCTCCTACCAATTGGAAATTTTATGACACGGTTTATACAGAGCGATACATGCGAACACCTAAAGAAAATCCCGATGGATATGCCGTTAATCCGATAGAGCGGGCGGCAAAGCTGCATGGTGCCTTATTGATTTGTCATGGTTTGGCCGATGATAATGTGCATCCGCAAAACACTTTTGAGTATGCAGAGGCCTTGGTTCAGGCTGACAAAGACTTTAAAGAGATTTATTATACCAACCGCAATCATAGTATTTATGGCGGTAACACCCGCAATCACTTGATGCGGCAGATTGCAAACTTCTTTATTGACGAACTGAAATAACCCTATCGGGTGGTCTGTTGATTGAACGTTTGTAATCAGTAACGCCATGACGTAGACATTTGTCTTATCGCCATGGCGTTACTGGTTAATGGATAAGAGGGAATGAACTATTCGCAAATTCCTGCTTCGAGCCATTGTTTGGCCAACGCTTGTGCGTCTTTGCGAGCCGTCTGTTCGTCTACATCATATTCTTGCGTAAGCAATTTTACCAAGTCGTCAACGGTAAAATCCTTGCCCTGAATGGCATTCCACAAGTAAGCTGAGGTTTCATTCATGGATATGATGTTACTGAAGTCGATGTTTTCTCTACCTTCAGCAACGATAACTTGCTCACCACACACGTTGCGTAGATTGAATCCTGTTTTTGCTTTCATATTATTTATTATTGTTTTCTGATTAAATTGGTCCAAACAGCGGAATCCATATTCTTCTGTACGCAGCCAACAGGTAGCGTCTGATGGGATAAAGAGCCGTCCAAATGTGCGAATAGGTGCGCCATTTGATGCCGTTGGTCTTATCGAGTTTGGTGCGGCCTTTGCGGTAAAAGCCAATCGCATACCCATGTACGTCATTGACATGACACACCTCTGTTCCTAAGTTTCCGTCTCCTCTTAGTGTGACCGTTTTTCCTTGAATCTTGATGATTCGGTGTAAGACATAATGCTTCGGGGCTGTTTCTGCTAAAACTGCATCACCCACTTGTATGTCTTTGGCCTTGGACAGGAGTGCTTTGTCACGATTGTCCTCAAGGAAAGGGCGCATGCTGAAGCCTCTCAATTGCAAAGTTACCGTATGTCCTTCGTCCAACAACTTGATGACTTCAGGGAGAAACTTACGGTTTTCAATCTGCAACTCTTTAGCAGTAGGTTGATGACTATGCGTTTTTTGGGGATTTGAAGACATGGCCACTCTCTTTTGTTATCCTCCTTTTTATTGTTTTGCAATAGCCTTATGGCAAACTTCGGCAGCCTCTTTGTTAGGGAGGCAGTGCAGAATGTAGATACCAGTTGTTTCAATAATGTGGGTGACGGTGTCACAGATGCGGTTGAATATGTCTTTGTCCCATTTCATGATGGAGCATGAAACGAGCATGGAGGCAAAGGCTTCGGCTGGCTTTAATTGCTCGATGCTGTTTGCGCTGGCACGGTCTATTTGTGTGATGGCACCCAGTTTGGCTTTCACATTTCTATAACAAGGCGTCTTCCCGCTCCATGGACTGCCATAAATATAGGGCTTGCCATCAATCATTCTGATGACGGGGTTGTCGTCGTTCATCAAGTCGCAGCCTTCAAGATATCGCAACCACATGCTCACTTGTGTGCTCTTTCCGGTTCCACTCTTGGCAATAAAGGCATATCCAAATCCTGCCTGTCGAACCAGTGAAGCGTGGATAAGGAGGGTTTCTTTGCGGCTTCCTGCAAAAGCAAAAATCAGCATAAGTGCGTTACTCAATCCAAAACAGCGCATGTTATAGTTCCCATTGAGTGCGCACTTGCAGTGTTTGAAGTCTTTGTCGGTTTGTAGCATGCAGCAATCTGCACCCTTTACATTCTTAATAATATACTGATAGCCGCCGTTGTCGAGTAAATCTACGGTGGTATCGCCATTACCTGTTTCGAACTTCCTAATGAGTTCGCGCTTGTCTTTGGCGATGGGTTTCAGGTTGTCATCTACTGTCAGCTCAAAAAAAAGCTCATCATCTTCTCCGAATTTTTCACTTCTGAATGGTTCAAAAGAAGGGATGAGTTGCATACTGTTCTTCTGTGATGGAAGAAAACTGATGCAGAGATGATGGTCAGCTATGGTGAAATAATTTGTTTGCAAGTCCATGAAAGCTGGTTTTCTTCAGGTAAAAATCTATTGTTTTGTATCTTTAGCTGCCGCAGGATGGTTCGTTTCAATGATTCCTTTCTCTGCCAATTTTTGTTTTCTTTTGGCTTGTTTCTTAGCTATCTTTGCCGCTTTTTTAGCCTCTTTGGCTTTTCTTTTAGCCTCTTTTTCTTGTTCCAAGTCACTAGCCTGAGGCATTATGCCCTGATACCTGAAGTTTGTTGCAGTAATATATTTGATGGTATACTTTCCACTCTTCTCATATTTCTTCCGCATGGAAAGATATTTTTTTTCAATTTTCTTCTGATCTTTGGCAAAAGTTGTGATGCAAGTGGGATTTACAGCACCGATAGAACGTAGGTAATTTTGTAATTGATAGGAATAATTCTCTCTGCTGAACAAGAAGTTTGATTTGCCGATATAGGCGGAATCAACATATTGTATCTCCGTGATGTAGATGGTAGAATCGTTAAACGATGCAGCAAAACCGAACATGTGCGTACCTGTTACTTCTTTTGCGGCATTGACATGCATGGAAATCACAATGGTGAAAATAATCAATAAGAGTTTTCTAACTTTCATTTTTTTAACTGTAAAGATACTTTTCCATAGGTGAAATAGCATCTAAAAAATAATCTTTTTACCTGTTTACACTCATCTGCCTAAGTAGGCTTTGAGCTGTTTGCTCTTCGTATTTTGTCTGAGCCGGCGCAAAGCCTTCTCCTTGATTTGTCTGACGCGCTCGCGTGTGAGCCCAAATTTGTCACCAATTTCTTCCAATGTCATCTCTCTTTGGTTGATGCCATAGAAGCATTCGATGATGTTCCGTTCACGTTCATTCAGGACATTCAATGCACTGGCTACCTCTTCTCGCAAAGATTCCATCACCAACTCGTTGTCAGCCATGGGTGATTCCGTGTTAGGAAGCACGTCTAAGAGACTACTATCCGCTCCTTCCATGATGGGTGCGTCAACAGAGATGTGCTTGCCATTGACTTTCATGGCTTCTACAATCTTGTCTTCTGGCAGGTCTATCTGGTCAGCTATCTCATCAACATTTGGTCTTCTTTCGTGTTCTTGCTCGAATTTATTCAGAATCCGATTGATTTTGTTGACAGAGCCTACTTGATTCAAAGGTAGTCTTACGATTCTACTTTGTTCGGCTATGGCTTGCAAGATGCTTTGTCTAATCCACCAAACGGCATACGAAATAAATTTGAACCCACGTGTTTCGTCAAATTTTTCTGCGGCCTTAATCAGCCCCAAGTTACCTTCATTGATTAAGTCCGGAAGGCTCAAGCCCTGGTTTTGATATTGCTTGGCAACGGAGACAACAAAGCGAAGGTTTGCATTTACAAAACGATGCAATGCCATTGCGTCCCCTTTTCGACTGGCTTGCGCCAATTCAACCTCCTCGTCAATCGAAATCATCTGCAAGCGTCCTATCTCTTGCAAATACTTATCCAAAGAAGCACTTTCTCTGTTCGTAATTGACTTGGTAATCTTTAATTGCCTCATGTTGCTTTTCTATTCTTTCTTTTTATCATCTATCCACTCGGTAGGGTGCCATACCCAATACTCAGCCCCCGAAATTCTCCATTTCGTACGGGAGAGTACGACCTTTCTCTTTTGG
>URFI01000105.1 GCA_900547085.1 uncultured Prevotella sp. | reverse complement strand
CAGTGCGACGGTTTTCAAGACCGTTGTAATCGACCACTCTACCATCTCTCCTTGATTATCATCTTTGATGAGGTATCAGCCGAAAAGCGAGTGCAAAGGTAAGGGATTTCATAGAAACAAAAGAATAAAAACAAAAAAGAATGATGTAATTAAAATTTGTTAACAATTATTGGGTGTCATGCACCTACCGATGAATAGTCACAGGGGGTGGTAGGCGGATTCCAAAGGATTTCATCAGCAAGTGCAGAGGTTTCCTATATTTGGGCGACTTCCATGTTCTGCTTGCATAGCGAAGCTCTGGGCATCATGGGAAATATCGTTTGTCGCCATCAAGAATGAAACGGCGTACGAGGAGTGAGGATGAACCGCGGGTTCTCCCCTACTCTTTTAGCTCGTCTAGGTAATAACTGATGCGGCCGCCAGAATCACCAATTTCTGCTTCTGCGTGGTACCAACTCACAATCTGCAACTTGAAATAACGCTTGCCGTCGGCCGTGCGCACGACGTAGGTGTGAAAAGAAGGAGTGTAGACGGGGGGCGGACCTAAGAAGGCCACGGCGTTGGCCAAGATGGGATTGGCACTCGTATAGGTGGTGGCCGGTCCGCTGTTAGGATCAAACCAAGGATGTTCGTCAATATCGAGATTGTGAGTGACGCAATGGTGTATCCAGTCTTTCTTTGAGTAGGTGACAGACACGGTGGAATCATCTACCGCCCATGTCAAATTCCTGGGCAGCTGGCCCGCCGTCATCCACTTGTCATACTTGCCGTAGCCTAAGTCGGCCGCTCCTCCCTTTCCAATTCCCGATGTGCCGCTGTTGGTGCGCAAACGGTGTCCGCAGAAAGCCAAGTCCCAGTCAGTACGGTGGTACTGTTCGCCCTCGCTGATATCTTGGTTGGGTGCGGTGCGGTTGAACACCTGCCCCGTACGCAGATTGAAGTACATCCAATCGTTAGTGACGCCTGTGTTGTAACCAGTGATGCGGGGCAGCGTATGTCCCGTGAACTCCTCGGCATCGTACCGCACGCACGAACCGAGGAGGATAAGCGCGAGAAGTAGGACTATATAATTTTTCATCGTTTTCGTTTCAGAGATTTAACAAGTTGGTCGACCAAGAATTCCACCTGCACATAGCCGCGTGCGCCACAGGTTCCGGGCACGTTGAACAGGGTGACACCCGAACCCAAGGTACTGGGCTTGTAGTTAAAGAGGTTGTCAATACCCAAGGTCACTTTGGCTTGGTTCCAGAACGTTTGCACCACCGACAGGTTGCAGATGACGTAGGCGGGAAGCGTGCAGCGGAAGTAGGCATCGTAACTTTTTTGTTGGCTGCCCACCCAGATTCGGTCTTGCACATCGAAGCATTTCTCTCCCATGAAAGAAGCACTGAAGATGGCTTTCAACCGATAGTTGGGCTTGTTCAGCGTGTAGTCCAAACTGCCTGTCGCCGCATGGGGTGAGGTGGTGTTGAGCTGCAAACCCTCCAGCTTGCTGACGTTGACGTAGCTGTAAGTTCCGTTGAAGGTGAAGCGCTGCGCGAAGTTCCATTTCAAGATGGTTTCGAGTCCCACGAACCGCTGGTTGATGAGATTGGTGTACTCAAAGTTGTACTGCAAGTCGTAGATGCGCCACACTCCTTCTATTTTCTTTCTGAAAAAGTTGGTGTAGGCGTTGACGTTAACAAACACCTTGCCGTCACTATACTCAGTTCCCAAGGCGATATAGTGGTTTTTCTCTGGTTTTAGCTGATCGTTTCCCCGTATCTGGAACATGCCCATGTGGTCCCAATTGAAAAACAGCTCCTTGATGCTGGGTGCCCGGTAGCCCATGGAGTAGTTGGCCCGCAAGGCCCAATGGTCATCGGGCGAATACTTGGCTGCAATCTTTGGCATCCACATCAGTCCGAAGGCTTTTGAGAAGTTGGTGCGCACGCCCGTTGACAGCATCCACTTACTGTTCACCTGCCATTCGTCTTGCACGAAATATTCGGTTTCGTGCAAGGCGCGCGTCGTCATGCGTCGGTTCACAAAACGGTCGCTGGTGAGATTATCGGTGACATGCTCCACGCCCAAAATCAAATCATGGTTGGGAAAGTAGTTGCTGGTGATGCTCAGTCGCGGCTCGAAGATGGTGCTTCGATACACCTTCTTGCGCAAGTTCATGCGCTCGTGTCGCTTGAACCGATCGTAGAAGTCGCCGTGCAGACTTAGATGAATGCTGAACCAATTCTTGACATCGTAGCGCAACTTCAGTCCGGCCATGTAGTCACGGCTTTGCGAGAAGTTCATGTCCTGCAACAAGTCATACGAGTTCATGAAAAAAGCCGACCCATAGAGCTGCAGCGACAAGTACTTGGACGGTTCGTAATACAGCTTCTGCGCCACCGACAAATGTTCTTTTCCCTCAATGCCCAAAGGCGGTCGGTCGGCTGATGAAACAAGCGTGGTGTCGTGTGGTAAGAAGGGATTGGCCTCCTTCGTATAAGTCTTGCTGTCGTGTTTGGCTTGGTACAGGTAAAAAGCATCCGACGAGCTGTACCACACGTCGGTTTGCGTTGTCCACGCCCCTTGTTTTGCTCCAGCCGAGAGCCATGCTTGAAGATTAGGCCGGTCGGCGTTTTTCTCGAACATATATGGAAAATCGGTCGGCGAAGGGTTCTTGTAGTTGTGTTGATTCATCTGTCCCCAGCGCAAGCCGGCCCTTACATCCAGCGGTCGGTCGGCTTTCTTGGAGATAAGATTGATGACTGCCCCCGATGCCCTACTGCCATAAAGGGTGCTGCTGGCTCCCTTCACGATTTCAATGCGGTCGATGGCATGCAGGTTGAATCGTTCGTAGTCCAAGTTGCCCGCCATCTCGCCCGTCATCCGCTCACCGTCTTGCAAGAACAGCACATGACGAGCATCAAGTCCCTGCATGGAGATGTCGTTGCCGAAGGCCACTTTCTGGATATTCAGTCCCGGTGTTTCCTGCTGCAAGGCGTGCTGCAGATCGCTGTATCCCGCATCGATGAGCTGTTTTCCACCCAGGACTTGTGTCGTCACGGCCGACAACTTGATGGGGCGTTCCGTTCGCGAACCCGTCACCACCACGTCGTGCAGATGCAAAACATCCTCATGCAGGATGATGCTCACCACCGTGTCATGAGGTTGTATGTCGCCTTTTCGGGGAACATAGCCAATGGCCGATACTTCATAATAAAGTGTTTTAGGCGTTTCGGTACGAATGTAGGCATTGCCCAGGCGGTCGGTCACGGTATGGGTGGCGCCGGCCATGGCTCTATTGCCAGCCACGGTGACACGTGCCGCTTCGATGGGTTGCCGTGTTCCCTCTTGGCGTACGGTCAAGCGAAGGTTGCGTTGGGCCTTGACCGGGGTACAACAGAGAAAGGCGAGAAGCAGCGACTGGATAAAGAGTTTGGTGTTTACTTTGTTTGTTCTAATCATCTTTGAGGCTTACCGTTGGGCAGACCATGAGCTACAGCTCACCCTTCTGCTTTTTATAAGCCACCAGGTCGGCTTGATATTGTTTCACTTCCTCATCGTATCGATCAATGCGGTGTTTGTCCACTTTCTGCAAGAAACAATCGGAGTACACGTTCATCATGTTAAAGTTGATGTTCATGTTGATTTCGTGGGTCAACACATTGTAATATCCTTTGATGACGGCTCCCTGCTTTTGATCCAGCGGTTTACTTTCCCGATCAGCGGTTTTCGAAAGTCCGTTCATACCATAAATCTTGACCCATCCGCTGCCTTTGTATTCTTTTTGCTCCCACGAATTAAGTGCATACAAGCGGGCTTTTGACTGAAAGTTGATGATGAATGGCATGTTGGCGACATGGAAATCAATCAGCCGAATCTCCACCTCGTCACCCTGCCAGGTGAAACTGAATTTCGTGGGGCACCCCGTTTCCAGTCGTGTCATGTCCACGTCACCGATAAAGGTTCTCGTGGACAGCACCACATTGCCTGTGAGCGTCTCCTTGGTCTGTGCGGTGTATTCGTCGCTCACCGAAGCCAACTGCAAATCATCGTCACTGTGACAGGAAGACAGTGTTATCATCAAGATGCTGATGAGGAAGCCAAGTGGCGCAAGTTTGTGGATAAATGGATTCATCGTCTATATTTTTTGTGGTTGGAGAAATAAGGTACGGGAGTTAAGGGGAGTAATGGGGGAGTTAACGGGAGTTAAGGGAATCTCCCGCCAACTCCCATTTCTACACGAGGGACTGGTTATTTTCCTCCGTGTGGTTTTTCCTTCTCCTTGGCTTCTTTGAATTTTTTCATGAACTCTTGCAGCTCAGCATCATAGTTCTTCAGTCTGTTCTTGTCAACCACCTGACGACCACACTTTGCAATCATAGGCATGGTCTTGCCCTTGTTGAAATCCATGGTGAACTCAATCTCACGCGACTTTACATTGTAATATCCCTTCACCGTAGCGCCGCTGCCCTTTTTGTAATCACCTACTGGCGTTCCCGGCATGGCCAAGCAGCCGTCGGTGCCACTAATCTTCATCCACCCATCGCCCTTTGGAGCGTCTTTGTCACTGGCTTTCACATCCTCGAGCATCGTACGACAGCCGAAGTTGATGGCAAATGGCATCGACCCAATTTTCAAGTTGTTCAATAAAATAACGAGCACATCCTTGTCCCATGTCAGCTTGTATTTCGCCGGACATCCTTCGGGCAAACGAGTGATGTTAAAATCATTCATGAAAGCCGCCGTGGAGAGTACCACCTCGCCATTGAGATGAGCCTTGGCCAACTCAATATTAGACACTTTGGTTTCTTCTTCCTCCTTGTCGCACGACGAAAATCCCAGAACGGCAAACGCCATTAAACAAACGGCTGCGAAAACATTTCTCATTTTCATAACGTATTAAACACAGGTGAGTCCTATAAATTAGCTCGGTCTGACACATGCCTCTTTTTCTCTAAAAACACAGGCAGAACAAACGTAACCCACATCATTTTTTATTGAATTTGAATAATTCAGGGGTGGTAATTTATAGAACCCACCTTGGTTTGTTAGTAAATGCATCTTTTGATTCGCTGGCAAAGGTAAAGAGATTTTTGAAACGACACAATCCTCATTTATATGGAAAATAAAGCAGGAATTTATAGATGGGCACGAAGCATCATGCAGTTGTTGGCGTAGACATCGACAAGGGCAAGTCCCATAATTTCAAGTCCGTGTTTCATGGAACCTGCACAGCCGGACCAGAAAGTACCAACATGCGGAGTCCTCTTGCCTGACTTGCTGATGTAGATCGGATCTATAGCCATAGCCAGCAGTCCGTCCATGTTCAGATAACGCCGGGAAAGGAAAAGGTTGAACTTAACCCAATTGATGCACTAAGCCCGGCTGCGGTTGAAATTCGTTCTGTATGTCTGCTCGCAATGGGTGCCGTAACGCTCCATCTGAGTGAAATTTATCTTTCTTTGTATCGCCATGTACAATAAGAGTATTTCCAAGAGTAGATTCTCGAAAGTTTTGCCTAATTTTGCAGATGAGCTTTTGATGGCATCTCTGCATATTTCCGTATATTGGTTGAGTGGATCTGATGTCACTTGCTTTATGTTTTCTCTAATATAAAGTTACTGATAATCAGCCAATTGACCAAATTTTAATAGTTATAGATAGTTAATTAACTCTCTCATATTCAAGCGATTATATTAGAATTAACGGAGTATTGATGAAACCTATGTTTGATTTTATTAAATGCTCATTTTAGCAGAAAAAAACAGAATAATAGAGAAATAATATCAATAATCGACATTACGTAAAATAAAACCGCTATTTCATAAAACATATAATTGGATATGAATCTCGAAAAGAAAAATGTATTATCTTTGCATTTAACAATAGTATGTCAATGAGCCAATATAACCATAACATCATTATAGCAAATGCTAATCAAATGGCTAAAATCCCATTAGATTGTTTACTATGTGTAACTTCTGATGGTAGCTATTCAAATATAAATTTGATTGATGGAGCTAAATATACTTTTTCGTTCAATTTGCATACCTTTGAGAAAATATTAGAGGCGCAATTAGGATTGGAGGCGGAACGATTTATAAGGGTTGGAAAAAGCTTAATTATTAATCGAGATTTTGTATTTATGATTGATATTCAACGAAAAGAAATCACTTTGGCTGACAGTGAACTAAGATGTAAAGTTACAATTGGAGCATCAAAGGAGGCTGTAAAGGGACTAAAGGATCTCATGGAGAAATACTTTAACTTTAAACGAATTCGGTTATGATACATAAGATAAACAATGATGATAGTGTGTATGTTATAGGACAACGCACTAAGTATACAAAAAAAAAATTAAAATTGACAGGCTTTTGGCTAGTAGGTGTATGCATTCTAATAGTGGGTATATATTTATACAATATGCGAACTATTGCCACAACGTCCTCGCAAGGTAAATCATTGGATGAAGTGGAAGTGATTTCTAAGGATGCCATTGCACCTAAATTTATGGGCAATCAGGATTTCAGCGCATTTCTCATGTGGATTGGTAACCATCTGAAATACCCAAGTGGACACGAGAATGAGGATGCTAGAGTGGTGGTAGCGTTTACCATTAGTAATGAGGGTACGATTACTGACATTCAGATATTGCAAGAACCTAGCAATCCTCAGTTTGGCCAACAGGTTGTCAAGCTGTTGAAACAATGCCCACGCTGGGCGCCAGGTAGATTAGCCAGCGGCAAGCCCACTGATATCAGATACACATTACCCATAAGATTCAGTAAAACAAGAAAATGATTTGCCATATGCGTTATTTCTTCTTCTTATTCATTTGGCTCTCTGCTTATGGAGTTCATGGGCAAACAAAGCTGCGACATGAGGCCGACAGCCTCTTGTCGGCCTTCAACTATTCGGCCGCTGCAACTCTCTATTCTCAGTTGCAAAGTAGCAACGATTCTGTGGCTGCTTTTCGTCATTTGGCCCAATGCCTTCATAAGCAGGGCAACTATCTGGGGGAGAGTCGCACCCTATTGCGCATACCTTGCGACAGTTTGACTCACAACGATATGCGGCAACTATATTATTCCTATTCCAACACTCAAGACTCAGTTGGCATGGATACATGGGGGCGACGCATTCTTCAACTATTTCCCTACGATGCTGATATCATAACTTCGGTGGCAGCTGACCTAATACAGAAGAATGATGTTGATTCCGCCCGATTGCTTGCGATGCATTATTTGGAAAAAGACACCACCAATCTCAATGTGTTGCGACAATATGCCTATTCGTGCTACTTGCTTGGCGATTATGCCGAGGCACAACGTTCCTATGTTAGCCTATACCGCAATGGATGGAATGGCTATGAGATAAACCTAATTCTTGGCATTTGCTATGGCGAAATGGGAGATGCCAACAATGCATACAATCATCTATTCATTGCCAACCAACTAAAGAGAGGTAAAGATATTCTTGTTCTCAAGATGTTAGCTAAGAATAGTCTTAAGATAGGAATGGTAAAGGAGACTGTAAGTTATATGGAGCAAGCCATAAAGCTTGCAGTTCCCGACAGCATCACAGTGTTTGGTATGTATAATAGTTTAGCTGAAGCACATTTCTATCTTCACGATTATGAACAAGCAATTATAGCCTTTACAAATGCACTAAAATATAATCCAACTAACGCACTCACCTATTATAACATTGCACAAATGTACAATGGCTTGAAGGACGAGGTGAGGATGACTAAGTATTACAAACTTTTTCTAAGCTATTCTTCAACCCTTAAAAACACTGATGATAACAAGGAAATGATAGAAAGGGTTAAAGCCTTCTTAGCAGAAAAAAAATAGTGTATTCACAATTTTTCAACTCCCTTCCATAACTGATTATTTTTTCTATGAG
>URFI01000104.1 GCA_900547085.1 uncultured Prevotella sp. | reverse complement strand
CAATTGGTAAAATTGTAGGGTGCTCGCTAAGTTGCCCGCCAAGACGGCTGATATTCTAAAAATGACTCAATTATTTTGCCTACCAATCGTTTTTTGATAACTTTGTAAATTCAACAGAAATATTCCCCTATGGCACAGAAAGATAAAGGTCTTACACCAATGATGAAACAGTTTTTCAGCATGAAGCGGCAGCACCCTGATGCGCTGTTGCTCTTTCGGTGTGGCGACTTTTACGAGACGTATGGCGATGATGCCATTGAGGGTTCGCGCATTTTGGGCATCACGCTCACGAAGAGAAACAATGGAGGCAATAGTGGCGAAACGGCTATGGCTGGTTTTCCGCACCACGCTCTTGATACCTATCTGCCTAAACTGATTAGGGCTGGCAAGCGTGTGGCTATTTGCGACCAATTAGAAGACCCTAAGAAAAAGCGAGAGGAACTGAAAGGTAAGAAGGGACTTTCTGCCACCGACAAGATGGTGAAGCGTGGCATTACCGAGCTGGTGACGCCAGGTGTGGCGATGGGGGATAACGTGTTGAACTACAAGGAAAACAACTTCTTGGCGGCAGTGCATTTTGGTAAGGCGGCTTGCGGCGTGAGTTTTCTGGACATTTCGACGGGCGAATTTCTCACGGGTGAGGGTACTTATGACTATGTGGAGAAACTATTGGGCAGCTTTGCGCCCAAGGAGGTATTGTACGACCGTAACAACAAGCGCGATTTTGATACCCATTTTGGCACCAAATATTGTGTGTTTGAATTGGAAGACTGGGTGTTTACCGAGCAGAGCGCACGCCAACGACTGCTGAAACACTTTGGTACCAAGTCGCTGAAAGGCTTTGGCGTAGAGCAAATGAAAAGCGGTATCGTGGCTTCGGGTGCCATTTTACAGTATTTAGAGATTACCCAACATACCAATATAGGGCACATCACGTCGCTTGCTCGCATCGAAGAAGAACGCTATGTGCGGTTAGACAAGTTTACCATTCATTCGCTCGAGCTGATTGACACCATGCAAGAGGGGGGACGGTCGTTGCTGAACATCATCGATAAGACCATTACACCCATGGGAGGACGTATGCTTCGCCGCTGGATGGTGTTTCCGTTGAAGGACGTAACGCCCATTCAACAACGCTTGGATGTGGTGGATTATTTCTTCAAAGACCCCGATTTCCGACAGTTGGTGTGTGAGCAGTTTCAGCGCATTGGCGACCTTGAGCGCATTATCTCAAAGGTGGCTGTGGGCAGAGTGTCGCCCCGAGAGGTGGTACAGCTAAAGAATGCGCTGCAAGCTCTGCAGCCCGTGAAGGCTGCCTGCATGAAAGCGTCGAACGAGAGTTTGCGGAGAATTGGCGAACAGTTGCAGCTTTGTGAGACCATTCGCGATCGCATTGAACACGAGATACAACCCGATCCGCCCCTATTGGTGAACAAGGGTGGGGTGATAACCGATGGCTACGATACCGAACTTGACGAGCTGAGACAAATATCGCGCAACGGTAAGGATTATTTGATACAGATACAAGAGCGTGAGGTGGAACGGACAGGCATCGCATCTCTAAAGGTGGGATATAACAACGTATTCGGGTATTACCTCGAGGTGCGCAACATGTATAAGGACAAAGTGCCAGAGAACTGGGTTCGCAAGCAAACATTGGCACAGGCAGAACGCTACATTACGGAGGAACTGAAGGCTTATGAGGAGAAAATATTGGGAGCTGACGAGCGCATCATGATGTTGGAAGACAAGCTGTTTCGCGAACTAATTGTCGACATGCAGCCGTACATTCCGCAGATACAGCTTGATGCCAACCTGATAGCCCATTTGGACTGTCTGCTTGGCTTTGCGCAGGTGGCGGAGGAAAATCAGTATGTGCGGCCGCAAATAGACGCCACCGATGTTCTTGACATCAAGCAAGGTCGTCACCCAGTCATTGAGATGCAGCTGCCCTTAGGCGAGACTTACGTGCCTAATGACATCTACTTGGATACGGAGAAACAGCAGGTCATGATGATTACAGGACCCAATATGGCGGGAAAGTCGGCGCTGTTGCGCCAAACGGCGTTGATTGTACTACTGGCGCAGATAGGGTGTTTCGTACCTGCGGAGCGTGCGAAGATAGGTTTGGTGGATAAGATTTTCACGCGTGTGGGGGCTTCTGACAATATTTCCTTGGGTGAATCAACCTTCATGGTGGAGATGACAGAGGCGGCAAATATCCTGAACAACGTCACCAACAGGTCGCTGGTGCTCTTCGATGAATTGGGTAGAGGAACATCAACCTATGATGGCATCTCCATTGCCTGGGCAATTGTGGAGTACTTGCACGAGCAACCGAGAGCACGGGCGCGCACACTTTTTGCCACACACTACCATGAATTGAACGAAATGGAGAAGCATTTCAAGAGGATTCACAATTACAATGTGAGCGTGAAAGAGGCAGATGGCAAGGTTATCTTTATGCGTAAGTTGGAACGTGGCGGCTCAGAACACAGCTTTGGTATTCATGTGGCCGAGATTGCGGGCATGCCCCGAAGCATCGTTAAACGCTCTAATGTAATCTTAAAACAGTTGGAAACCGATAACAGCGAGGTGGGTTCGGTGGGCAAACCCAGCGTGAAACGCTTGGAAGAGAGCAGGGAAGGCATGCAATTGAGCTTCTTTCAGCTGGACGACCCCGTGCTGTGTCAGGTTCGCGACGAGATACTCGGCCTTGACATCAACAACCTTACGCCCATGGAGGCATTGAACAAACTCAACGAAATCAAGAAAATCATTGGGGCAGAATAACCAGGTGAAATTCTAATATATGAATCAATTATTTTCCTTGGCACTGGCTTTGTGCTTGTCAGTGTCTGCTTTTGCACAATCAGTAGCTACGACAAAGAAAGCTCATGATTATCAACCTACGGCAGAGAATATGGCTTCGCGCCAAGCGTTTCAAGATGCTAAGTTTGGTATTTTCCTGCACTGGGGCTTGTATAGCATGTTGGCAACAGGCGAGTGGACCATGACCAACAAGAATTTGAACTACAAAGAGTATGCTAAACTGGCAGGAGGTTTTTATCCTTCTCGGTTCAATGCAGCTGCTTGGGTATCGGCTATCAAGGCATCGGGAGCGAAGTATATTTGCTTTACTACCCGCCATCATGAGGGATTCTCTATGTTCAAGACCCGGTATTCTGATTATAATATCGTGGATGCAACCCCTTTCAAGCGTGACATTTTGAAGGAGTTGGCAGACGAATGTCACAAACAAGGCATCCGACTGCATCTGTATTATTCGCATATCGACTGGTACAGAGAAGATGCAGTGTGGGGAAGAACAGGACGAGGAACAGGACGTCCCAACCCTCAAGGCAATTGGCAGCATTATTATGCGTTTATGAACAACCAACTTACCGAACTATTAACCAACTATGGAAAGATAGGTGCGATATGGTTTGACGGTTGGTGGGACCAGCAACCTGATTTCGATTGGCAACTGGAAGGGCAATATCAGCTCATTCATCGCTTACAACCTGCGTGCTTGGTGGGTAACAATCATCACACCACTCCTTTCCAAGGTGAGGACATTCAGATATTCGAACGGGATTTACCTGGTGAGAACAATGCTGGTTTGTCGGGGCAAGACATCAGTAGGTTGCCGTTGGAAACGTGCGAAACCATGAATGGCATGTGGGGATATAAGATTACCGACCAAGACTATAAGTCGGATACTACCTTGATACGTTACATCGTCAAGGCGGCTGGCATGAACGCTAACCTGTTGATGAACATTGGGCCACAGCCCGATGGTGAGCTCCCTGCCGTGGCTTTGGAACGCTTGCAGAAGGTGGGACAGTGGATGAAAGTGTATGGAGAAACGATTTATGGCACTCGAGGGGGCATGGTGAAGCCTCACGATTGGGGTGTTACCACGCAGAAAGACAATCGTCTCTTTGTGCATATTCTAAATCTGCACGACCGTAGTTTGCTTCTGCCCATTGGCAAACAGCGCATCAAAAAAGCCTTTGTCTATGACACTAAACAGCCCATAAAGGTGGAAAGATGCCAGACAGGTGTGGTGCTTACCTTGCCAACAGCATTGCCGAAGGATTGCATTGACAAGATTATAGAGGTACAATTTTAGGCAAGTTGAGGTTGAGTCGCTACTGAACTTGTAGTGCGTTTTCCTTGATTTATTCTTTCACAGGAGCCATTCTTCCATAAGTTTCCTGTGCAGAAATATTGTAGGAGGGTGTGTCACAAATCATCTTTATGGCACACCCTCATTATAAATTTCCCGTTTTTAAATTCTCAATGGTTATATATCGCGATTTTTATGTGAATGCGCAACATGAATTTTCTGTGCAGCATGTTGATAACACAAAAAGAGATTGCTGGGTAAAAATAAATGTAGGAGGTAAACGCTAATGATTAACGTTTACCTCCTACTTGATGGGTGTGTGTGGGTTTACCGTCCGTTAGGTACCACGCACGTATTTATCTTCCACCATCATACCACCGATTCTGCTCCCAGTCTTCGTCATCCGAGTAGTCGAAGTCGGCCTTCTTGGCTCCTGCTGCATCGTCTTCCTCCGACGCTACTACTTGCTTCAATAGGTCTTCTGCATTGATTTTGAGTATGTTGATGAGGGGCTGTTGATATATCTTCTTCATTTGTTTGCTTATTTAATGATTTTCTTTCCGTTTTGAATGTAGATGCCTTGAGGGAGGAGTTGTAGATTTCCCGTTGGGCTAACCATGCGTCCGTCGATGGTGTAGATGGGTGCATGTGATGGTGTGTTATCCTTAGTATCGATTTGCTCAATACCTGTCACCGATCCATCCCAAATCTTGAATTCGATACTCTTAGCCATGCTGCCAGCTGATTGCTTGGAGCGCAGGTAGGCACGGAATGGCTTAAACGAAGCACCGGTAGACTTCACGTAAGTGAATTTCTGTGTATTGAAACCGAAAATGTAATTCGTGTATTCTCCGTCTTTGGCTGGTAAGTTGCGATATTGGTAGGTACCGATGAAATCGCCATCAGCAATCTTGCTGGCTGGTATCTGCTTGTTGGAGAATTCCAGTGGTGTTTCATGCGCTGTCGTGATAGCTGCCTGTGGTTCTATCAGATAAGGTTTGTCGGCCTCTGTTGCTGTAACCTCCTTAAATGTAGCCTTGTTGCCTGTGGCATTCATGAACTCGTATGCTTTTGATACGTTGAATTTGGACAGGTCTGTTGCATCCATCGCGAAGGGCAGACAGATGGTAGACATGCTGTAAGACTTACCGTTGGCATCAGTCTTATAAGTAAAGATGCGGTCAAACCATACTTTATCAGCTGTGAACGCTTCGTTTACACCAAAGGTATAGCCGCTCTTCATGTATTGTTCCTTGTTGTCATTGAGCCATGCTCCTGTATGTACAAAGCAGTGTTCGTCATTGCTGTCAATTTGGCGCACGCCTTTGTCGGTGAGGTAGAGCAATGGAGTTCTACCGTTTATAACCACATTGCAGGGGTGTTCGTGCCCAGCATGTCCCAATGTTGTTGTGGGGCTTACCTTAACTACTCGATTGAGGTTGGCACCACGGTCGAAGAGACTGAACTTGTTTTCTGCTGACAAATCTATCCATGATTCGTCAATATCCTTATCTGCTTTGGTGAATTGGAGTCTGTTGGCTGATGTCTGGTAGAAGCCAGGCTGGTCTGGTCTCCAGAGCAAGAACACGTCACTTACTTCGAAAGGCTTGTCAGATGTAAGCACAATCCATACGCGTGCTTCAATGTCGGTCATGTCGGCAGATGCCTGGTTGAGTTGAATAGGTGCCTCCAGCTTGACCCATCCGCCGTTGCCGTTGCGTTTGAGGAAATCTACGCGCCCGTTGGTGTTCACTGTTCCATAGGCAGTGTTTCCTTCTGTTCTGTTGTCAATGCCTACGCCAGCCACGCGTCCCCATTCCCATGTTACGGGAACTTCATTATATTTGGTACGGTCGTAGTATTTATAGTTCATCTCTATGATGCTCCCTTTTTCAGCTCGCACAATGGCTTGTGTAAGGGCATATAGCTTTTCGTTGTCCTTGTCCTTGAACAGATTTAGTGGAATGGTTGTGCCGAGTGTCAGCTGATACTTTTGACTCTCCTCGTTGAAAGGAGACTTAACTACGCTCTTGCTGTCCACCTTTCCTCTCCAGTCGAGTGCATCTTCCACATACTCGTTCCTGGCAGTCCACATGCCGTCTCCCACAAAGTGAGTAAACTCATCCCAAACTGGGTTCAAGAGATAGGTTCCGTCGCCTCTGTCTAACATGTAGGTCACGCTCTTGTTCTGTTGTCGGTTTTCCCAGTCAAACCTGTTCCACAGGTTGGTGCGGTAGTTGCGAACGTTACCTTCTGTAGTGCTGTAGCATTTGGCTTGATCGTCCAGCGGGTGGCGAATGCGCAGAGTCTCAAGTATTTCTCCATCTGGCTTTTGGAAGAATATCTTGATGCTACGCTGCAAGTCGAGGTTCCACCAAAATCCATTAGGGGTAACAGGCTCGTCAGTGACCATCACTAGACCATTGTTATCATCATCAACATAAGCATTATAGTAGTGAAAGTGGGGGAAATAATCTGGCTGTGTTGACACATCGCCAGCGTAGTTTCCGTTTGCATAGTACAAAGAAACTTGAACAGTACCTGAGGATTGGAACCAGGGTATGTTAGATGCAGGGTCGTTATCGCCTGCTCTTCCGATGCGCATACCAAAATCAGCCCACTCTGCATTTGCGATGCGGTTGGTCACGCGTGTGTTGCGGAACGAGAAGGTTATCTTTCCTTGCGCATAGCCATTGTAGGTGTAGCCATTACTTGAAAAGGTGGTGGGATGGAGTTTGGTTGTATAGGTGTACAGCCACTCGGTTTGGTTTGCATTCAGTGTCCACTTGTTGTCACCAGCCTTGGCTGTGACAGCGCACAGTAATGCAATACTCATGATTAGTAACGTGTGTAAATGTTTTCTTTTCATCATTGAGTCTTATTTGAGTTTTAAACTATGCAAAAGTATTTATAATCTATGTAAACGGTTTTACCCCCCCCCCCATTTTATTAACAATATTTAACGATTAAAGCCAGCCGGAACATGCTTTTTTTGAGACAGAAGAAAACAAATAAGTTGAAGGGAATGCCAATAGCTACACCGCTATATTGAACAGCCAAATTATGAAACTGTAACTTTTAGAGAGACTAAAAAAGTTACACGCACGGCAGGTTGGCGTTGATAGTTTGCGAAAAGTACTCCCACCGGGAATCGAACCCGGATCAAAGGTTTAGGAAACCTACGTTCTATCCATTTAACTATGGGAGCGAATCTGCGTTTGCCGCAGCATTGTGTGGGTGTGCAAAGATAAACATTTTATTAGTTCGACCCAAATAAAAGCCCCACTTTTCTATTGAACAAGCTATGTCCACCCCTGCGTTACGTTCGTTAAAATCAAGGATAGACGGAAGGCATACGGATAGAAAATACATAGACAGAAATTGAAGCTATTGTGCGCTTTTTTTACCAATAAACGCCCCAAAAACGGCACATTGAAACTTTCAATCTAGAAAAAAATAATAGGCAAACAGGCGACAAACAGGAGGTAAATTGGAAAGAAAAATAGATTTTTACCCCCAAATTCTTGTTTTTTATCGATTAAAAGCAGCATTTAGGGTGGCAATAGATAAGGTTTAAGGGTGCAAAAGCATGCAAATTGCACCCTTGAAGCAATGCTTTTAGCCTACAAAGGCATGTTAGATTGCTATACGCAGCGATGCCACAGACGTAAACTGGTCATAATGAACAACATAGGAAGATGGCGTTTTTAGGGCAAATTTGCGATACAAGGCAGGTCTGTTTTGAAATAAGCGAAATATGAAGAGATAGGTTGTCAA
>URFI01000103.1 GCA_900547085.1 uncultured Prevotella sp. | reverse complement strand
TCTGGTCCAGCATTACCGTCATAAATTTTAAACCCATAAACGCGGTATGGCCCTTGCAGGTCAAAGATGGCCCAGTTGTCCGAACTGATGTTGCACCACTTATCGCTTGTATTGTAAGGATTGGTTATGCCATCGATGATTTTGCTTGGTGTTTCTGAACCGTTTGTCGAACCACTGTAGTCAACCACCGTCTTATGCTTGATGACATTAGTTACCATCTGTAAATCGTCTTCGTTTTCAAAGACATCAAGAGCGACCTTTTTTGTTTCTGAGGTTCCTACGACATTGGTTGCTTTCACTGTGACGGTTTTCCTACCTGCTGTCTTAGCAACCACTTCAATAGTCTGTTTATTTAGACTCGATCCTTCTGCCAAGATAAGTCCTTGTGGTAGAACCCACTCGAAAGAGGTAGGACTCCCAGTTGCTTGGGCTGTCATGGTAAC
Organism: uncultured Prevotella sp.; assembly: GCA_900547085.1. Classification (GTDB taxonomy): domain Bacteria; phylum Bacteroidota; class Bacteroidia; order Bacteroidales; family Bacteroidaceae; genus Prevotella. Next base: position 7,490 of record URFI01000103.1, on the reverse strand, counting down.
CTTGTCGCCTACTTTGACATAGCTCTTTGACAAAGAGAAAGTGACAACAGGGGCTTTCGGGGCAGGATAGTCAACGGACAGTTTTTCTGCAGACCGTTCTACCATATCTTTCATTATCGGTACCAGTTCTACACCTATTTTTGTATCAATTCCTGCACGCTTGAAGGTTGGAACATAAAATCCTTCGCCTCGTGTCTGTCCTACCAATGTACGTGTTCCATCCTGGGTAACCGTATAAATGTCAAAGTGGTCGAAGTGATTATTGTAAGTGTAATCCCATGTCAAGCGAAGGTCTCCTTCTTCATCACCCAAGGTGCTTGTTGTCCTGAAGTTCGTCACTTTTACGATTTCGGGAGCATAATCTTTCGGCAACACGGCCAGCGAACCTAGGTTTACAGAAAAATTGTTGATGCTGGCATCAGTTTTGAGGTTGAGTGCAATCATGTAAATGGTCTTGCCGTTGAGTGAATTCAAGTCATAGTCGGCAATGATCCAGCCGTTCTTCTCTGTCAGTTTGGGGTCTGTCAAGGTTTCGTCAGGTGTAATCGAACTCTTCGTTGACAATTTGGCCTCTATCTTCACGTTATTCGGATTTTTGTAAACCAAGCGGAACACGCCACCATTCTCCACCTTAATTTGTGTTTTGTACAACCGCATTAAGTGATCACCTTCTGGCAAGGTACCTGCAATTTTGAAGCTAGAACCTAAGTTCCAAGCGTCGTCCCAGTCGATGCTGACCTTCAAGTTGCCTTTGTTCTCTATCCACCAGCGCCAGGTAGGCAAAATGCTTTGCACACTGCTGTTATACCAGTCCTGTGTGCCTTTCTTGACTCCTTCTACGAAACGATGTTTACCATTTCCCACACACATGGAACTGACAAAAGGCATACTGCTAATCACCGTACGCTCCAAGATACAGCCAGAGATGCCGGGCCAAGAGTCATACGATCCCTCGTCAACGGCTTGTGAAGGATCACCTAGTTTGTTGACCCACATCTGCTCTTCCGAATTGAATACCTTTTGCATCGCTTCGTATGCAGTAGGACCTTGATTCTTGGAATTGTCGTTCAGATATTCTTTTACATGGTCTTTCCAGGCACGCTCCTCAGGGCAGAAAAGGTCGACAGAGCCTACGTGACCAGTGGTTGGGAAAGCGGTACGCAGCTGAGATCCATAGCCAGTCAATCCGCTGTATACACACTGTATGCCTGAATAAATCTTACTGAAAGTCTCACCCTCTGAAATGCCTAGCTCTGAAGCATACTTGCGTTTGTCACCCACGTTACCGTACTCTAGAAACTGAGAGGTGTTTTTGTGTGTTTTCAAGATTTGTGTGTTTGGATAACCCGAGGCATTATACCATTGTATTTCCATCTGGGTGTCGCCTGCCGCATCAGCTATTTGGTTAAATTCTTTAATGAATCCTTCCCATTCGCTGTTTGAGCCTCCACCCGTTTCCTCGTTGATGAACCAGCCATCGAACCCGAAATACTTGGCTATTTCATACAGCTTCCGCGCATAGATGTGGCTGCCATTCTCTTGTGTTAATAATTCACGAACCCATGCTTGTTTCCCACCATAATAACTGGGTGGAAAAAATATTTGTCCCAAAGCTTTCACACCGCTTTGATGAGCAGCGTCAATGGACCCTGCGGGAGGCGGAATGATGATTCCTTCAGATGCCGATCCTGCCCAATATATCAATTTGTCCATATACTGCCAATAGGTTGGCTGGTATCCTAGAAAATTGTTAGCACCCTGTGATGGACACATGCTACAGATTGGGAACAGAATGGTGGCGTCGCACACCTGCCCTTCATAATACTGGTTCTTGTTGGCCTTCATCAATTCGGGTTCTATCACTCGCTTGGCCAATGGTACCTTGGAACGATTGAACTTTGCGTTCGGATCGCTTTCCGGTGTCCATGTACGAACATAATCGGGATGCCAGCATCCTCCATACGGCTGTTGTGCTTTGGTGATTACCATGCACAATAAAGTCAGAAATGATACACTTAAAAGTCGTTGTAGTTTCATAAGCATTGTTTTTGGTTAAAAGTGATATTATATAAAAGTTATATGATATTTTTGTTTGTTTGTCCTCGAAGTACTCATGTGGTCAATGCCTGTCTTCCATAGTAGGATTAATTATATAACAATCTTGTTGGGAAAAATACTTAAGCAATAGTACGAATGCTCACGTTGATCTTCTACAAAGTAAGGTCAACGTGAGCGTCGTTGGCGAGATTATTGTCGTACTGGTTGTGGTGTACCCGTGCGGAAATTGTTTGGTTTCATGCGCTTTCCGCTGTTGTCGTTAGTGTCTTGTACATCCCACCACAGACGTTTGCCTTGCGAATTAGCTTTCTTCAGGTCTTCATGTGAGGCGAAATATTTGTTTGAGCCTTCGCTGTTGGGGTAGAAGATGCGCTTGATATTCTTGCCCTCTGGTACGTCACCTCCAGACATGTTACTGAGTTGGTTGGCCAGAACTGGATAGTCGGTGCGTCTGAATTCCGCCCAGCCCTCATTACCATTGGGGAACACAGCCATCCACTTTTGGGTGATGATGGCTTCGAGAATGCGTTCTTTGTCACCGCTGGCGAACACACCTTCCTTCCAAACTTTGAGTCCGTCAATATATGAACTCGCTTGGGCCTTATCAATTTGGTAATAATCCATGGAAGCTTTCACGCCTGCCTTGAAATAGTTTTCTGTACTTAGGGTCAGGTCTTTGCCAGTCCATCCTCTCAGTGCAGCTTCGGCTTTGAGAAATAATGATTCTGAATAGCCCAGCCAGACGGTTGGACGCGCATCGTTGAACCAATATTTAGGGTCGAGTTTTTTTGATAGCGGCTTAGGTTGGCAGCGAACTAAGCTGTAGGTAAGGGTCGACATGGATATCTCAGGAGCTTGAGTACCTCGTTTGCAGCCTTTGAAATCCTCGCGAACACTTTCGGTGGCACTGGCAATCATGTTTTGTGACATATTGCCCCTGAACCAGCTAACCAGACAGCGAGGGTCGATAGTCTTTTCTTCAAATTCTCTCCTGCTTTTCCTGATGATGTAGGTTCCTCCGCCTGTACTTAAGTTGCGGTAATATTGTTCCAAATCCCAAGACATCACACTTTCGCCATTGTATCTGATGCTGCACATGGTCAGTCCGTTTTCTGATCCGCCTTCATCCATGCCACCCATGTCGACTGGAGCGTACTTTGGGACGGTTTGCATGTTGTCGGCATTGCTCTCCATCAATCCATACTGATTGTTTAGCGCAGCCTCTCCTTCTTTCTTGGCACGTACGGGGTCTACATTAGAGATGCGCAATGCCATGCGCAAGCGCAAGGTGTTGGCAAAACGCAACCACTTGTGTAGATCACCAAAATAGCAGATGTCCTCTTTGCCTACATTGTACTGTGAAGCGTCGTCGGGCTGTATGCTGTCAACAGCCTGCTCGAGCATGCGAAACATACAGTCGTATACCTCGGCCTGTGTGTTGTATGTTACGTTGTTGGTCTCAGGAATGCGTGCCTGAACGTAAACCTTGAAGGGCATGGCGCCATAGGTATCCGTGTTGGCCAATGCCAGAAACGCATAGTAGATACGGGTGACGTAGAACATGTTCTTATAGCGTTGCGGCGTAGTGTTGAACTTAAAAGCTCTGAGCAACGTGCGATACTCTGAACTTCGGTCGTCGTAGAAATGCGCCCACCGTCTGCCACTCCAGCCATCAGCATAACCATAGTCTGGCGATTTCTTCGCATGCTTGGGCTGGTTGTTGGCAACATAGCCAGCATAGATGTCGTGGCTGAGGTTGGTGGTTATCTGGTAATCGTTGTAATATCCTTCATACAAGAAGTTACGGAAAGTGGATGCTGCACCAGCCAAGTCGGTCTTGCAGGTCAGAGAATCGTCCGCACTTACTTTGTACGTGAGGTCCAGGTCAGCATATCTGGTATTGTTGTTGCTCTTGGTGGTGTCTTCAATCTCTGTTCCAGCCCCTGATGTCTTATCTTCTATCTCATAAGGATTATGTCCCATGTCTTCCAAGTCATAGCATGAGGTAATCGCACACATGACGAATATGAGTAACAGAAAATGTATGTAAGAAAACTTGTTGTTCATTTTGTTTATTACTTTAATCATTAGAATCCTATATTAACCGAAAAACCGAAAGTGCGTGTATACGGCACAGCCATAAAGTCCAAGGCCTGCGAGAACATCGTGGTATCGTAACCGCCATCTGGATTACCAGGTGTGTGTTTCATCAAGAAACACAGGTTTCGTGCTACGAACGAAAGTCTGCATTGAGTCAGTGGCGTATGTTTGAGAATTGATTTTGGTAACTGATAACCCACGGAGAGTTCTTTCAACTTGATGTACGAGGCGTCGTGTACAAATTCTTCGGCAAATCCCTTCTGAGATTTGAACAGGCCAATGGTGGAGTAGTAGTTCTGTGCGCTTACAGGGATGTCGTTTGCATTGCCGTTTTCCTTCACACCCGATACAATCATATAGTAATCACTCTTGCCCGCTATCTCTTTGTATTCACCGCGATAAGCTGTGCGTTCCGAGGTACCCACTGAGGTGGCCATGCCTTCCGACACAGAAACTATGTTGCCGCCAAACTTCATGTCTAACATGGCAGAAAACAGTATACCCTTGTAGTTGAAGGTTGGTGTGACCGACATGAGCAAATCGGGCTGTATATTACCGATAGGATGGGCCAGAAGAAATTCCTCCATGTTGCCATCTCCCGTCTCGGGCTGTGGAAGTCCATTTTTGTCTACAATAATCTCTCCCTCTTTGTCACGTTTCAACAGGTTGTTTGCAAAGATGTCCCCCAAACGTCCACCAACTACAGCACCTACCTTCACAGGCATATTGGGATCGCCATTAAAATAAATGCGCTTCACACCATCAGCCAGACTCTCTACTGTCGACTCGTTGTGTGCGAGATTGATACCCAGGTTGAATTCAAAGTCACTTGTTTTCACTGGAGTGGAGTAAACCATGAGTTCTACACCCTGGTTGACAATTTCTCCTGCATTGACCCATTGTTGGCTCCAGGGTGAAGAGGCGTCTACCAGCATGGCTTGATTCTTTGTTGATGACCAATAGTAGGTGAAATCAAAACCCAGTCGATTGCTTAGGAACTTCATATCTAAACCAGCTTCCAGCGAACTTTTAATCTCTGGTTTGAGGTTGCTGTTCATCTTGATGGTCTGAGGAATCGGCTGGCGTATGCCGTTACTGTAGGTGAATTTTCGTACGTTATACAGGTTGTAGGGCATGGGGTCTTTTCCTACTTGTGCTGCTGAAAGTCGCATCTTGGCAAATGTAATCCAAGAAGGCAACGGCTGCTTGATACTGCGCATGAAGTCAGAAAACACATAGCTGATGCTAGCCGATGGATAGAAAAACGAATTATGCTGTTTGGGCAACGTCGACGACCAGTCATTGCGAGCCGTGAGGTCCAACGAGAGGTATTCTTGGTAGGCCAGCTGCAACGATCCGAAGACAGAATACATGGCCCGTTGGTGACCATTTTCGTTGGCCGAGCTAAGGCGAGCGCCGGTGTTGAAGAGCCAGTTGTCTTTGTCTAGCATGTTCTCCACGCCTGCATTAAGTGTTTCGTGTTGCAGATACATGATGTTGGTCCCGGCAGTATACCCCAGTCTGAATGCGTTAGACAATTGATGGTCGCCCATGAATATGAACGAGATGTTGTGCTCGAAGTGATTCTCTTCACCCCTTTGCATATTGTCGGTTGTCACCTTCTCGGACCAATGCTGTGATGAGGAGGAGATGGCTTGATCGCCTAGGCTCAAGTTAGAGCTTTGCAAACGGGTGCGGTAGTAATCGAATGCATACTTCGCGCTGAACTTTAACCAGTCGGCCAGGTTTAGATTTGCTGCGTAGTAACCGAACGCACGCCAGCGCTCATCCGAGTTTTGGTATTGGTGACGTACATAGTATGGATTGGAATATTGTTGGTTGGGTCCGAACCAACTCTGATGCAAGCGGGTGTCGGTGGTGAAATGCTGCAAGTCGGACAGCCGTATGTTCCCCGGGATGAGCAGTAATTGTGCAACTTCACCGCCAAGCCCGGTCATGGGACGGTTCTCTGCTTTCATGCGTGATAAGGATATCTTGCCATCCAGCGAAAGATATTTGTTCACGGTGGTACCAGTGTTGAGGTCTACGTTCAGTTTGCTCAGCGTTTCGTCTTTGAACAGACCATCGTTGCCGTTGAAGCCGATGGATAAGCGAAAATGTGACTTCTCGTTAGCGTTGCCCAGGGCGATGGTGTGAAATTGTGAGAAGCCTGTCTTGAAATAATCCTTCAATTTGTCTCCATAGTAGCGGTAGGGGATGGGTTGTGCTAGCCATGATGGTTCGTCGTGCCCGTCCAGAGCAGAACCGAAAGCCAATTCACCTGTCAACGTCTTCTCACCATTCTCATTGGTCATGTAGATGGGATTGCCTTGGCTTCCCTGTCCGTACAGTTTTTGCATACCGATAGTCTGCGATACCGTGCTCCAGGTGAAGTTGCCACTGTATACGATGCCGAAACCATCTTTATGTGAACCTTTCTTGGTCGTCACCAAAATGACACCGTTTCCAGCGCGTGAACCATACAACGCTGCGGCGTTAGGTCCTTTCAGTACGGAGATAGATTCAATATCCTCGGGGTTGATGTCTAATGACGTCCCGCCTCTGTCATATCCACCGTATGCAGATGCATCGGATGTCTGATCGTCGGTGAACGGTACACCGTCGACGATCCACAATGGCTGGTTGTTGTCGGTGAGCGAGGAATTACCGCGAATGGTGATTTTGGTGGTTCCTCCCAGTCCTGTGCTAGAGGTGTTCATCTGCAGTCCAGCCACTTTTCCCTCAAGGGCGCCTGTAACTGTGGGGTCGCCAGTGGGATTGAGGGCGTCGCTCTTGATGTCTTGCACTGAATAGCCTAGCATTTTTTTCTCGCGCTTGATGCCCAATGCCGTTACTACGACTTCGTCAATAGACTTGGCGTCAACCAACAGGGATGTGTTGACGATATTTCGTCCGTCTGCTTTCACCTCTTTATCTTTGTAACCTAAGTATGCGAAACTTAACGTCGGGGAGGATGTGTCTGTCATGATGGTATAGTTGCCTTCAAAATCGGTCACAGCTCGGTTGGTAGTTCCTTTTTGTGTGATGGTGACTCCAATCATGGGTTCCCCATTTTCATCAAGCACTTGTCCAGTAATTTTATTTTTTTTCTCGCCGATTTTCTTCTTGGGCTGCTGGGGTGTTTGTTGCTTGAGATACACTATGTTGTCTTCAATGGTGTATTCTACACGTTTGCCGTTTAGCAGTTGTTTTAATAAAGCTTGTATTGATATGTTCTTGACATTCAAAGCACTGACGGGAATTTTAGATAAACTGTCATCGTAGAAAAACTGATATTTTTTCTGTGACTGAATTTTTTGGATGACAACTCC
>URFI01000102.1 GCA_900547085.1 uncultured Prevotella sp. | reverse complement strand
CGTGGTATTCGTATCAAGATTCTAAATTGGCACAGGGACGCGATGCGACCAAAACCTTACTCAAAGATAATCCTGAATTGTGCGAAGAGTTGGAAGTAAAAATCAAGCAGGCCATCGCTGAAAAGAAGGAATAAAAAAAACATAATAAAAAAAAGATGATACATTCATCCTTAAATAATAAACATTTTCTATCTTTGTAACAACATATTCTTAACCCATAAGTCAAGGCTGGTGGTACCGGTCAAAGTTGGTTCTCACTAAGCATCAATGACTAAGGGATAGGATACATTATTCATTTAATCAACATAGTTATGAGGAAATTATTTTTAACAGCAGTCATCGCATTGCTTAGTATTGGCGCTTATGCGCAAAAGGGTCAAGCCTATTTAGGTGGGCAACTGGCGTATCCAACAGACATCAAATCGTTAGGTATTGGTCTAAAAGGTGGCTATGGAATCACTGACGCTATTCGCACACAGGCAACATTCGACTACTTCCTAAAGAAGAACAACGCTTCTTGGTGGGATATCAATTTGGATGTACATTATCTCTTCTCACTTGGGGACAATATCAAGGTCTACCCCCTGGCAGGACTTACCTATCTACGCGGTTCTGTTGATGGCGTCACTCAAACAGTCAACACGCCAGCTGGTAGTGTCACAGTAGGAAGTAACAAATCATACAGTGACGGCAACCTTGGTCTTAACCTTGGTGGTGGTTTCCAATATGACCTCACAGACAAGCTTGCCCTGAATGCAGAGGTTAAATTCCAGATTATTAAAAACACCAATCAAGGCGTCATCTCTGCTGGTCTTGCCTACAAATTCTGATAAGACCGAGCTGCATGACCTTGTCGTGATACGAACAGCCTTAGCTGGCTGAAGTTATTTCATATCATTTAACCATATCAACCCGTCATGAGGCGGAATGATATGGTTTTCTTATTTATCATTCTCTTGACATACAACTGAATTTCCATCCATCAAACCTGTCTGCTGTTAATCTGATGGAATTGTACGCATTCTGGCAAATATTTTGCGAATGTCCATTTCTTGTTGTATACCGCTGTGCATGGGAAGCTGTCCAGTCAGCTGCTTTTCTATTTCACTGAAATGTCCGGCAATGCCCTCATCCACCAACCCAGTATCATACAGGTTCTTCAATTCTGGCAACAACTCCTTGACTTGTAAGTCCATCACGTCACAAGTCATCAGTCCGGCCATCGCAGGAGTGAAGGTGGTATTTTCGGCCAAATGCTCCGCGGCAAACACAAGAAGCTCTCTGAACAAGCCTACTATTTCGTCCCGCCTATCAGGCTGCAGAACACCAATGCTTGCCAAAGCTGTTATTGCCTGACACTTGGCATAGGTATACAGTCCCGCTTCCTTGCAATAATCCAGCAGTTTGTCGGTTCGATGTTGCCCAAGTTTATACAGCGCAGGAATCAAGATATCGGGACCAAAATCACCGAAATGATACTCGTAGAAATCGGGCGACTGCCGCATCACCTCCAACACCAAATCCAAACTACTGTCACTGTTCCCCACCTCGCCCAATAACAGAATGCACGAGCTGACAATGCCAATAAACTCTTCATCATCGCCATCAGTCAATTCTTCATCGCAGGTTAACCCCAGGTTGAACGCTAAAATTTGCTCTAAGTCTTGCCGCGATTCGTCCTTGGGCAGTGCCAGAATCCGGTCGGTGAGCTCGTCTTTCAGTCCAAAAGCATTCTCTTTTTTACTCAGTTCCTGCAACAGCCATTCATGCTTGATGGTACAGATTGATGGATAAGGCGGGTGCTTGTAGGTATAAGGCATGTCCACAAGCGCATCTATTCCGCCACATGGCATGTCCCAATCATCATCCTCCATGTCGTCAAAATCATCTTCGTCATCCTCATCGAAGTCATCCAAGTCGTCATTAATCATATACTCAACATCGTCGCCCAGCGTCTTCCGCAGCGTGGGGAGGTACTTGCTTGCCTCCAGCTCACTATCTACAACCAGTAGGTGTTGGCCGTCTTTGCCGAATTCATATTCTATCAGCGGCACGTCATCGGTGTCTTCCTCCAATATATACTTCGTCAGAGCAAAGCTCTTGTCGGGCTTTATGCCGCCTTCCTCTGCAAAGTCAATGGCGCCATATATCCAATTGTGGGCCTCCTCGTAGCTGCATTCTTCAATACCCTCCCGCTCCAGCGGCTCCATGAAGAAGGAAAATTCGTACGGAGTCATCCGAAGGCGATATAACGAGTCTTTCACACCCAGACAAAAGGTATCCACCAAGTAGCACCCCACGCTGACATTGCCTCCCGTATGCCTACGGGTTACCACGAGATGCCCCAATCCTATTTCATGAATGGATGGTGAAATATAGCATGTCCCTATTTCTACCGACCGCATACGCTGTTTCAGATAGTCGGTATCTGACAAGAACTGTTGTCCCCCCTGCTTTTTATGTTTCTTCTTTGCCATCAGTTCATTTCTATTATTCATTTCCAAAGATACAGAGTTTTTTCGAACGGCAAAAGCATTGCTGCCAATTTTTCACACGTCCTCCGATAATAAACATCTTCCTTTACCCAAGGTGGTTGAACGAAAATCCCCCCCACATCCCCATCCCATCAATGTAATGCGGCGGACAATAATTGTTCAGTTTTTTCTGAATTTTCGCCCATAAAAACAGCCCATAAAAACTTACAATCTAGAAAAAAACGATAGGCACACAGGAGGTAAACATGACTATTTTTCCTTTAGAAAAATCACTTTTCGCCACAATTGCCATGAGATAATGCCCACAAAAGCATCTTTTTGCGGTGCAATCAGCATGCAATTGCCAGCCAAAAGCATGCATCTTACTTGCTTAAAGCAATGCTTTTGGTCAATCAATACTTGCATAAGGAGGTGCAATTGTCGCAAAGAGAACGTAACACTTTGGTTCATAACAAGATATAATAGTCGCTCATATTTGGCGTATTTGTAATCCAAAGTAGCGTTGGTTGTAAATACGCGAAAGAGAAAGAGCATCGCTGTCAATAAAATTCATCATCACCTACCCACATAATCACAAGTTTGCCAAGGACGCAGCGATTCAGCATTTTGTTTTTTCCAGATAAGTATTTATCTTTGCAAACAGCATGATGATAGACATGATACAAACAATCATGCTGAATAGCTGGCCATCGGAAAAGGATGACCCTCACCCCATACACCCTCAACGAATAAAAACATGATGCACCCAAGCGACAACTTACAAACACCGGAAGCCATCTTCAAGCACAATCTGTACACCTACCTTCACGGGTTGGACAAGGTTGATGAACACCTGCCGGATGCTCCCGACATCGAAGGAAAATGGTACGACATTGCCAACGCCTATATGCCTGACGCCGTGCGCGAATTTAATCAATACCCAACGGTGGTTTTCGGCTGGATGATGTACGTGGGCATGGCCGTGGCCAAATACTGGGACGAAGACTGGGAACTATATAATAAGGTGGAAAACCTGTACACCTACCTGCGCGACCGCATTGATTTTGACCACATGGACGACTATATACGCGAGAAAGTTCTGCTTTTGAACCCCGAACAAGCCCAACAATTGCAAGACACGGTTGGCGAATGTGCTGCCAGAACCAACAACCTGTTGCACCATCTGGCCATCGCGCCTGGGTCGGAAGATGCCTACCGGGCTGTGATAGCGGCACTGCACCAGCTGTATTTAATGGGCGCCGCCATGCAACTGAAGTCCATGGGCTATCACATGACAAAAATAGGATGACAGCGTAGAAACATCCCCCTACCCCAGCACTTTCATAACATGACAGCAAAGATGTCAAAGTGACAGGTTGGCATATTTCATGTCAGCCCGAGCCAATATGTTGTGTTTTGGCATGACATTTGTTTTTATATGAGCGTATTGAAATCAGCAGTATTACTTGTGAACTATCAATTAGTAAACTCGTAAACTCATTAACTCGTAAACTAAAAAACAACATATTATGGGAAAAATTATTGGAATAGACTTAGGTACAACAAATTCATGTGTTGCTGTATTTGAAGGCAATGAACCAGTGGTTATTGCCAATAGTGAAGGAAAACGTACAACACCTTCGGTCGTTGGTTTTGTAAAAGACGGTGAGCGCAAGGTGGGTGACCCTGCCAAGCGACAGGCTATCACCAATCCTACGAACACGGTGTACTCTATCAAGCGCTTCATGGGTGAAACGTATGCACAGAGCCAGAAAGAAGCCGAGCGTGTACCTTTCAAGGTGGTTGACGAAAATGGCTATCCAAGAATAGACATTGACGGACGCAAATATACCCCACAGGAGATTTCAGCGATGACACTTCAGAAAATGAAGAAAACCGCTGAAGACTACTTAGGACAAGAGGTGACCGATGCGGTGATTACCGTTCCGGCTTACTTCTCCGACTCACAGCGCCAAGCCACCAAAGAGGCAGGTGAGATTGCAGGACTGAAAGTGCAGCGTATCGTGAACGAGCCTACCGCCGCAGCTTTGGCATACGGTGTGGATAAGGCAGGCAAAGACATGAAGATTGCCGTGTTCGACCTTGGTGGCGGTACTTTCGATATCTCCATCTTGGAATTTGGTGGCGGCGTGTTTGAAGTGCTTTCTACCAACGGTGATACCCACTTGGGCGGTGACGACTTCGACCAGGTGATTATTGATTGGCTGGCAAAGGATTTCAAGGCCGACCAAGGTATCGACCTCACCAAAGACCCGATGGCCATGCAACGCTTGAAAGAGGCTGCCGAGAAGGCGAAGATTGAACTCTCGAGCACCACATCTACCGAAATCAACCTGCCGTATATTTCTGCTGAGGGCGGTGTGCCCAAGCACTTGGTGAAGACCTTGACGCGCGCTCAGTTTGAGCAATTGGCACACGACTTGATTCAGGCGTGTCTGGTTCCGTGTCAGAATGCCATCAAAGATGCAAAGATTTCTACGTCAGACATTGACGAGGTGATTCTCGTAGGTGGTTCGAGCCGCATCCCTGCTGTGCAGACCTTGGTGAAGAACTACTTTGGCAAGGAGCCTTCAAAGGGTGTGAACCCCGATGAGGTAGTTGCAGTAGGTGCTGCCATACAGGGAGCCATCTTGAACAAAGAGAGTGGCGTAGGCGACATCGTATTGCTCGATGTAACTCCGCTGACATTAGGTATTGAGACCATGGGCGGTGTGATGACCAAATTGATTGACGCCAACACGACCATTCCTACCAAGAAGAGTGAGACATTCTCTACCGCAGTGGATAATCAAACGGCTGTGACCATCCATGTATTACAAGGCGAACGCCCCATGGCTGCACAGAACAAGAGCATCGGACAGTTCAACCTCGAAGGCATCGCTCCGGCACGTCGTGGCGTTCCACAGATAGAAGTTACCTTCGACATTGACGCCAACGGTATCTTGAATGTATCGGCTAAAGACAAGGCAACAGGCAAGGAACAGAAGATTCGCATCGAGGCTTCGTCAGGTTTGAGCCAGGAGGAAATCGACCGCATGAAGGCCGAGGCAGAGCAAAACGCTGCCGCCGACAAGGCTGAACGTGAGAAGGTTGACAAAATGAATCAGGCCGACTCGATGATCTTCACCACCGAAAACTTCTTGAAAGACAACGGTGACAAGATTCCAGCCGACCAAAAGCCTAACATTGAAAGTGCTTTGCAACAGTTGAAAGATGCGCACAAGAATGCCGATGTGGCCGCTATTGACGCAGCCATCAACAACCTCAACACCGTAATGCAGGCTGCCAGTGCGCAGATGTATAGCCAGGCAGGCGGCGCACAGCCAGGTGCAGACGCAGGCTTCAACGCCGGTGCACAGCAAGCAGGTGACGGTCAGCAAACCCAAAGCAGTTCATCTGATGACACCGTACAGGACGCAGACTTTGAGGAAGTGAAGTAAGATAAGGTAAATAATTAACAATATTTAATCAAAAAAGAGGTGTAAGCCAATGGTTTACGCCTCTTTTTTTATTTTTAAATCTTAGCTGCATCACTTGCTTCTTATTGTTTATTGTCTTCTACTAGCAGCATTGTTGACAAGAAGTTATAACGTGATAATGAAATCGGGAACAGTCTTTAATGGATAAACAGAAAGGATTAATAATTAAATCAGAATGCTAAAACGACAGGTACATGACTTCAGAAGCGATGCGTTTTTAACTCTACAGTCCCAAGTCAAGCGATTGAATGCTTAACAAAAAACAGCTTGAAAGATGAGATATGCGCCTTTTTTGTCACACGAGCCGGTATCGCCACTCAAACAAACGCGCAAGACTGTGAAATCTTAATTGCGGGTTTTCTGTAGATAGATACCATCTGGCTCTATCGATATGAGGCGGCGTTTGTACAGGTCACCAATGGCCTTCTTGTATGTTTTCTTGCTCACTTCGAACCGACGTTTAATCTCTTCGGCATCACTCTTGTCGCCCAAGTCGCAATAGCCGCCATGTTCTTGCAGATATTGCAACAGCGTTTCGGCAAAATCTGCAACCACCTTCTGCCCCATAGGCTGCAACGTAACGTCTATTTTTCCGTCTTCGCGCACGTTGGCGATGTATCCTTTCATGCGGTCGCCCGTGTGAACCGCCTTGAATATCTGGTTATCGTACACCAGTCCCGCATGCCGATTATTGATGATAACCTTGAAACCCAAATCGGTTTTCTGCCAAATCAGCAGGTCAACCTCTTCACCCTGTTGATAAGTTGGTCGGCTGTCAGATAAGAAATGTTCCACCTTGGCCGACGACACAATGCGGTAACTCTCCTCGTCGAGATAGACGTAAACGATATAATGCTCGCCTATCTCCATGCGTTTTTTCTGTTCTCGGAACGGACAGAACAAGTCCTTCATCAGTCCCCAGTTTAAAAATGCGCCATACTTGTTCACCCACGAGCATTCCAAATAGGCGAACTCGCCAACCCGAGCCAACGGCGTTTGCGTGGTGGCGACCAACCGTTCGTCTTGATCGAGATAGACGAACACCTCCAGAGGCTCACCTATTCTATAATGATCCGGCACATAACGTTGAGGAAGGAGTATCTCACCCTCTTCCCCTCCGTCCAAATAAAGACCGAAATCCACCTCTTTGACAACTGTCAACTGGTTGTAGTCGCCCAACTTAATGATTGTGCGATTCGATTCACTGCCCTCTTCTCGCTTCTCTTCTAACATGTCCTTCTGTGGATGATCTGCATGTGTGTTTTCCATCTTGTTATTCCTTATTCTCCGCAGGCTCAATGTCTGTTGCTTGCGGTTCAATCAGTCTGCCGTCTTTCATGTGAATGGTTCGGTCGGTCAGGGCAGCCAATCCCTCATCATGGGTCACGATAACGAATGTTTGACCGAACTCATCACGCAAATCGAAGAACAGCTGATGCAGTTCAGCTTTGTTTTTAGAGTCAAGGCTCCCACTGGGTTCGTCGGCCAAAATCACCGCCGGATGGTTCACCAGCGCACGCGCCACGGCTACCCGTTGCTTCTCTCCGCCCGACAGTTGGTTGGGCTTATGGTGAGCACGGTCAGTCAGTCCCATGAACCTCAGCAGTTCTTGCGCCCGCTTCTTGGCCTCCCCCTGCCCCTTGCCGGCAATGTAAGCCGGAATCAGGACGTTCTCCAAAGCCGTGAACTCTGGCAGCAATTGATGAAACTGAAACACAAAGCCGATGTGACGGTTGCGGAAGTCGCTCAACTTATCCGATGACAAGCCATTGAGCAAGATGTCATTCACCTTTACTTGTCCGTCATCAGGCTGGTCAAGTGTGCCGATGATTTGCAGCAACGTAGTCTTGCCAGCACCGCTTGGTCCCACAATGCTGACCACCTCTCCCCTGTCGATATGCAAATCGATACCTTTCAACACCTGCAGGTTGCCAAAAGACTTTGTTACACCTTGAATATCTATCATAAAAAACAATTCTTTTCTGTTTGCATCACCCCATGATGCCTATCTTTTACAAAGATAGCGCAAGCCGAAGACAAAGTGAGTTTACTTACTTTGTTGAGGCGAAGCCTATCTTATGCAAAGTTATATAATAATTTCTGAAAAGCTCCATCGGCCCTCACCA
>URFI01000101.1 GCA_900547085.1 uncultured Prevotella sp. | reverse complement strand
CGAAACGCCCGACCCCATCGTCCGATTGCTTGAGGCACATGTAGCCTCAAGTGGCCGAAGGGGTCCTCCCACCTTATCATAACCCATTGTTTTTATCGAGTGGCAGAGCAGTTGTCAACAACTGTTCTGCGGTAAGTCGTACATGTTCATACTAAGGTTATGATTAACAAGATTATCTATTTTTCCATTCAACATAAATTTCTGGTGGTACTCCTGTTGGCGGCCATCATCGGCGGCGGAGTGTATTCATTGCGAACAATCAACGTAGACTCCACGCCCGACATCACGAACAACCAGGTGCAGGTCATCACGGTTTCTGAAAATCTCTCAACGGCCGACATCGAGCAGTTCGTCACCTATCCCGTAGAGTTGGCCATGTCCAATCTGCCCGGCGTTGAAGACATCCGTTCCATCTCACGCTTCGGCCTGTCTGTTGTCACCATCGTTTTCAAAGAAGATATGGGCACTTACTTGCCTCGCCAGCTGGTGCAAGAGAAGCTGGAAGAGGTGCGCGAGGACATTCCGGAGGGATTCGGAACGCCCGAGATGGGTCCCATCAGCACGGGACTGGGCGAGATTTTGCAGTACACCCTTGTTCCCAAAGACACCGCCCGTTACAGTACGCAGGAGCTGCGCACCATTCAAGACTGGATAGTGAAGCGCCAGCTGTCCATGATTCCGGGCGTGGTGGAGGTCAACTCGTTTGGCGGAAGCATCAAGCAATACGAGGTGGCCCTCAACCCCCAGCGGCTCAACGCCATGCGCGTGAGCGTGGGCGAGGTGTACGAAGCCCTGAAAAAGAATAACGTCAACACGGGCGGCGCCTACATAGAGCGCGACCACATGGCCAGCTTCATCCGGGGCGAAGGACTGGTGAAGTCGGTTGACGACATTGAGAACATCGTGGTGAAGAATGTCAACGGCACCCCTGTCCTCGTGCGCGACATAGCCGACAAGGTGGGCTTTGGCTCGCAAGTGAGGTACGGTGCTTTCACGCAAGACGGTCATGAGGCCGTCGGAGGCATGATCATGATGCTCAAGGGAGCCAACTCTGACAAGGTGGTCAGGGCGGTGAAGGAGCGCATGGAGAGCGTCAGAAAATCGCTGCCAGACGGCATCGACATCAAACCTTTTCTCGATCGGTCCGACCTTATCGAGCGTACAACGAGCACCATTGCGCGCAATTTGACAGAAGGAGCGCTCATCGTGATATTCGTGCTGGTGCTGTTGTTGGGAAGTTTGCGCGGAGGTGTCATCGCCGCATCGGTCATTCCACTGTCCTTACTGTTCGCCCTCATCATGATGCGGCTCTTCGGCGTGAGTGCCAACTTGATGAGCCTGGGGGCCATCGACTTTGGAATTATCGTCGATGGAGCGGTGATTATCGTAGAAGGAACGGTGTTCGAAATGGAGAAAAGAATCAGAAAGCACAGCCAACTGGGACGGGGCGGCATGAACGCCGTTGCCTTCGAGGCCGCCTCTTCGATGATGCATTCGGCCTTCTTCGGTCAGCTGATTATCCTCATCGTGTTCACCCCCATCCTCTTTCTGTCTGGCATCAGCGGAAAAATGTTCTCCCCCATGGCCTACACCTTCTCGTTCGCCGTACTGGGAGCCATCATTCTGTGTCTGACGTATGTGCCGATGATTTCATCTTTGCTTATCCGTCCACTGAGCCACCAGGGCGGAAGGATGGCGCGGATGGAACGCAGCTTGCAGCGCGTGGGCAACCGTGTGACGAGCCGCATCATACATGTTTATCACCCGCTGCTGCTGCATGCCCTGCGTCATAAAAAGATGGTACTTGCTTCTGCCGCTGCTTTGTTTTTGGCTGCCGCGTTCGCTTTCACGCGGATGGGAGGCGAATTTGTGCCTGAACTCGATGAGGGCGACATCGCCATGCAAACCTTCCTCCGCCCCGGCAGTTCGCTTTCGGAAACCATCAAGCGCGAGGGAGAGGTGGAACGCCTGCTGCTTCAGAGCTTTCCGGAAATCAAAACCGTATGCGCACGCATTGGGGTGGCCGACATACCCACCGACCCGATGGGGTTCGACTACACGGACAGCTTTATCATTCTGGAAAAGGATCGCAGCAAATGGACATCGGCCAAGACCAAAGAAGAATTGATAGAAAAAATCAAAGACAAATTGCAAATCCTGCCGGGGCTCAACTTCTCGTTCTCACAACCGGTGGCCCTCCGTTTCAACGAGCTGCTCACGGGTGTGCGCGAGGATGTGGCCGTGAAACTTTATGGCGACGATCTCGACAAACTCGGCGAACTGGGTGAGCGGATGGTGAGCATCATCAGTAGGATAGAGGGAGCCGAGGACGTGACGCTTGAGCGCACAGACGGACTGCCGCAGATTACGGTGAAGTACGACAGGCAGCGGGTGGCGCAATACGGTTTGCACATCGATGACCTCAATGCCTATGTCAGCAGCGCATTTGCCGGAAGTTCGGCTGGGTCGGTGTTTGAGGGTGAGAAACGTTTTGACCTTGTCATCAGGCTCTCTGACGCATACCGGAAGAGTATCGATGACCTGCGCCAACTTTACATACCGTTGCCCAGCGGGGCACAGATACCCTTGAGCGAGGTGGCGCAAATTGATTATGAGTCGGGGCCCATGCAGATTTCCCGCGAACAAACCTCGCGCAACATCTATGTCGGCGTGAACGTCAGAGGACGGGATGTGCAGTCGGTTGTGGATGAGATACAGGATAAACTCGATCAGCAACTGCGCCTGCCGGCTGGCTATCGATTGGCGTATGGCGGTGAATTCCAGAAACTTCAGGAGGCCAAGAATCGCTTGATGATTGTCTTGCCCATCGCCCTGCTCCTGATTTTCGTGCTACTTTATTTCGCCTTGAAATCGCTCAAGCAGAGCCTCATGATTTACATGGCGGTTCCGCTGGCCACGGTCGGCGGCGTATTGGCCTTGCTGTTGCGGGGCATGCCCTTCTCCATCTCAGCCGGAGTGGGCTTCATCGTCCTCTTCGGAGTGGCCGTGCTCAACGGTCTGGTACTCATCAATCGTTTCAACTCGTTAAAGAAAGAAGGTATGAACAACATCAATCGCAGAATCATCATGGGTACGCAAGAGCGCATCCGCCCTATCCTTCTCACGGCCACGGCCGCCATGTTGGGCTTCCTGCCCATGGCAGTGTCGGGGTCGGCAGGTGCTGAAGTGCAGCGACCTTTGGCCACTGTGGTCATCGGCGGACTGTTCACGGCTACGCTGCTTACCTTGCTTGTCGTTCCTTTATTGTACGCCTTGGAAGAGAAAGCGCAGCGAAAAACTGCCCGTAGGATACCCAAAGCGGCCTTTGCCCTGATGCTGGCACTGCTGGCACCATGCGGCATTCAGGCTCAACAGCCTGTGAGTTTGCAACAAGCCCTGCAGCTGGCCGAGCAATATCATCCAAGCATTCGCCTGGCACGGATGGGGGTCAGTCGTGAAGAGACAATGGTCAAAGGCGTAAGCGAGGTAGGGCTTACCGAGCTATCGGCAGGGGTAGATGAGCTTGGAAGAGGCAATGATGCCACCTTTACTCTGTTGTCTGTCAGGCAAAACATTGACCTACTGGGGAACAAACAGCGCGTGCGCACCCAGCACCAAAAGGTGAATGTGGCTCGTGCGGAGATGAATCTCACCGAACATCAATTGCGCAAAGCCGTTTACCGCGATTATGCGCAGGCTTACATCCTAAGGCAAAGGATGAACGTACATGCCATGATAGATTCTATCTACCAGAACTTCGAGCATGCGGCGAAAGTGCGTTACGAGGCAAGAGAAACGTCGAAGCTGGCTTATCTGGCCGCTAAGAAGAAGGCTGTTGAAACCAAAGAAAACTTCAAGCAGTCGGTGTTTGATTACCAAGTGGCGCTGAAAGCCTTGTCACGGTGGCTGGGAGAGGGACTCTATGAACCTACAACGGCTCCAGACGAGACGCTTGGAGAGGTAGCAGGCAGTGCAAATCCCGTATTGACTTGTCAGTCGGAGAGGGTCAAATTGGCCGAAGAAAACATCCGACTGGAAAGGTCCAAAGGGCTTCCGGCATTCTTCGTGGAGGGTGGTACACAGCGCATTGGCGACAAAAACGGCTACTGGACATTCGACGTTGGCGTGAGTGTTCCGCTGTTCAGACGTTCGTACAAGGCCCGACAAAAGGCCGCCGCCCTGGACAGGGATATCGAAAACACGCAGCTTGACTTGCTGAAAAAGCAACTGGGTGACAACCAAGCACGCTTGCAGACTGCGTACCAGAAGTGGCGTCACAAACTGCAATATTACCGAGAGACAGCTCTTCCCACGGCCAGGGCGCAGCAACGTGGTGCGTCTTCTGCTTACAAATTGGGTGCAACCGATTACATTGGATTCATTCAGACCATGGGTGACGCCGTGCAGACCGAGCTTGATTATTGGGAAGCATACGAGCAATTCATCAACACAATCATCAATTTACAATATCCAACCATATAAAAAATGAAAACAAAAGCATATCTCATCCTTTCGCTCATCGTCTTTCTGGCAGCTTGTGGCAAGCAAACTAAGGACGCTGGCGAACAAGAAAAAAAGTCATCGGACAGCATGACAAAGGTGGAACTCACCGATGAACAGGTGAAAAAGTTAGGCATCAAGGTGGGGAACATCGCCGATACGATGCTCATCAGCAGTGTGGATGTCAATGGAAAGCTGGCCGTTGACCCACAGAGCGAGGCAACCATAACCCCGCAAATGGGCGGTAACGTCAAACAAATATTGGTTCATGAGGGGCAATCTGTGTCCAAAGGGATGGTGGTGGCCTATCTGTCTCATCCTGATTTGGTAAACCTTCAAACGGATTATTTCTCGGCATTGAACCGACAGAGATACCTGAAAAAGGAGTTTGACCGCCAGACTATGATGCTGAACGAAGGTGTAGGAGCCGGCAAAGACTACGACCGCACGAAGTCGGAGCTGCAAACCGTGAGCGGTCAGGTGCAGATGCTTGCCGCACAACTCAAACAACTGGGTATCAGTCCATCTGCCCTTCGCAAGGGAAAACCAATGCTGGCCATCGCATTGAGAAGTCCCATCAATGGCACGGTGGAACAAATCAACGTGCAAACGGGGCAATATGTCTCGCCCGAGATGGCCATGATGAAGATTGCCAACACCAGCAATATGTATGCAGAATTGCAGGTATTCCAACGTGACGTGCCGAAAATTAAGGTGGGACAGGATGTGGCACTGAAGATTGTTCATGCTGACGGAACCGCCTGCAAGGGAAAAGTGTACTCCATAGGCAAGACTTTCAGAGCCGAAACGCAAACGGTTGATGTGCGTGTTCGTTTGGATGGGCAGCACACGGAACTGATAGTAGGGATGTATGTTCAGGCGAAGATTGCAACAAGCAGTGAGAGGACGAGGGCCGTTTCGTCTGATGCCATCGTTGAAGTGGATGGAAAATCCTATATCTTCACGGCAGCAAAGGAAGGGAACAACTGGCAGTTTGTCCCAACGATGGTCAAGAAGGTGAAGGAAGAAGGCGACCTTGTAGCCATAGAGACCAAGGAACCGGCAGACCGACTTTCACGCATTGTGCAGTCGGGTGCTTACTACCTGCTTTCTGAGATGAAGAAAGACGAGACGGGAGAGGAATAAAACACGACCGAAACGTGATGGATGTTTGGTAGGCAGGAAATTGCCACGCTACCAAACATCCATCATGTTTTCAATATCAAAAGAACAAGACCGCAGTTGGTTTTTATGGGCGACGGTCGGTCATGAAGAACTCCAGCGTGCCGCCGGCCATGATGTCCTTGTAATCGATGTACAGCTTGTTGTAGGGTTTTCCGTTGAGCTTGATATGGCTGACATACACATTCTTCGGACTGTTGCCATGCGCCAGGATGGTAAACGTCTTGCCATGGCCCACATTCACCTCAGCCTTGTCAAACAAAGGCGAGCCAAACATATACTTTCCGCCAGAGGGTTCCACCTGATAAATGCCCATGGACGAAAGAATATACCAGGCTGACATCTGTCCAACATCCTCGTTTCCGCTCAGACCATCGAAGTCGTTATGGTACATGGTCTTCAGCACCTCACGCACCTTCTCAGCCGTCTTGTAGTGCTGGCTTACATAGTTGTACATATAAATAATGTGGTGGCTGGGTTCGTTGCCATGCGCATACTGGCCAATGAGTCCCGAAATGTCTGGTGAGGCATCGGCCCCGAGGTCGCCAACGACCGTGAACAGCGAGTCAAGTTTAGTGACAAACTTCCGCTTACCGCCGAAAAGTTTGATCAAACCAGGCACGTCATGAGGCACGAGCCATGTGTATTGCCAGGCATTTCCCTCGGTATAGTCGTCGTTGCGGTGGGATGAATGGAACGGATTGAACGGCTCACGGAACTTGCCATTGGCCACGCCGCGCATGAAACCGGTCTTCTTATCAAAGTAATATTGATACGATAGGCTGCGTTTCAGGAAGTACCGATAATCTTTCTTGGCACCAACCAGCTTGGCTACCTTGGCCACAGAGGCGTCTGCCAAGGCGTATTCCAGCCCTTTGGCGACTGTTTCGTAGGTAGAATCGCTGTTCCATGGAATGTAACCATACTTCTTCAGGTTGTCCAGGGAGCGTTCATCGAGCAGGGCAGAGGTACGCATGGCCTTGAAAGCGGCCTGCTTGTCCACGTCAAATCCTTTGAGAACGATGTCGGCCAACACGGGAATGCCTGGGTTGCCCACCATACAGTCGGTCTCGTTACCAACGAGATGCCACACGGGCAGCTTGCCTTGCTGTTCAAAAATGTGTAGGAAGGTCTGCGCGATGTCACGCTGTTTCTCGGGATGAATGATGGTCATCAGCGGATGAGCTGCGCGATAGGTGTCCCAAAGCGATAGGGTGGTGTAGTTGGTAAAATTGCCTTTGTAAATCTTACCATCACTGCCCCGGTACTCACCATTGACATCCGAGAAGACGGAAGGAGCCGTCATGGTGTGAAAGAGTGCCGTGTAGAAGATAGTTTTGTCATTGAGATCGGCGGTTTCTACCTTGATTTTGCCAAGTTCTTTGTTCCAGGCAGCATCGGCATTGTCGACAACTCGGTCAAAATTCCAGTCCTTGATTTCGGCACGCAGGTTGGCTTTGGCATTGTCAACGCTCACGGCCGAGATGCCAACGCGCGCCAACAGTGGCTTCATGTTCTGCCCTACGCAGAAGACACCCACGCTGTCGCCCTGCATTTCCTTGAGCTTCAAAGGCTGCGAAAACTCGGCAAAGAAATAAATGCGCTGGTCTTTTGCCCAGCCTTCTGAGTAACGATAACCACTCACCGTCGTGCTGTTTTCCTGCGTCAACTGGCATTTGGTCATTTTATCCCAACCAATGCCTTGTTTAAGATTAATCTTCAAGAGAGGCTCTTTACCGCTGAGTGGGAAGGTATAACGATGCATGCCGGCACGCTGGGTAGCCGTTAACTCCACCAATATCTTGCTGTCGGCCAGGCGAACGGTGTAATAACCGGGGCGCACATACTCGCCATCGTGCGAGAAACGCTCGGTGTAGGTCTTGGCATCGAATGTTGGCAAGAAGGCAATATCGCCCAAATCGCCAATACCGGTGCCGCTCAAATGGGTGTGACCAAAGCCAATGATGAGCGAATCGCTGTAATGATAGCCCGAGCACCAGTCCCACCCACGGGTGATTTGTGTGGGCCCTAACTGCACGGCACCAAAGGGAACATTGGCTCCGAGGAACACATGTCCGTGTCCACCCGTTCCGATGTAAGGATTGACATAGCGCGTCAATTGCGCTGAAACGTCTTTTGACTGAGCCATCATGCCATGTCCGGGTAAGAACAAAAACGCTGTGGCAACGATGAAAGATTTGAACAATTTAGTATAGCTCATAAGATGTATGGATTAAAGTTTCTATGAATGTACTCCGTTCTATCTTGCAGTGGAGCGAAGATGATGACGGGGTTGCGGTAGACCAGCGCAGCATGGATGGGCATGACCGATGCCATGCACAACCATACACCTCATCTTCTCCATGACGACTCACCGTCTTGGTGAGGGTTAAAGGCAATGGAGCAGAGGCCTCGAGCTTCCCATTGCGA
>URFI01000100.1 GCA_900547085.1 uncultured Prevotella sp. | reverse complement strand
ATAGTGCTCAAAAACAAGAATAATAGAGAATGGGGTAAGGTTTTGCAGAGGTCTCGGCATAGAGCATGCCAAGGATGATGCCGACTATCATCGGACTGAATGACAAACGTTTTACAAACGCCATGTCGCCGATATAGAAGGCGGCTAACGAAAACAAGGTAATCAACAGTACGCCATGCAGCATGCTGCTTCTTTTTTCACTAAGCATTAATTTTACTTTTTAATGATTGAGTGGCAAAGGTACACAAAAATCACCAATGCGACGTATAGTAAATAACTATAACCCATAAGTCTATCATGTACGGCGTATGCTTATAGAAGGGGGTGTAGGGGGCAGCATAGCCCCCACAGCGGTCAGCACCACAGAGCGAAGCGGTAAGAATGTGCGCCCGAGGTGTGGAGTGAGGAACGAGCGGAACACCATGCGTACGAGTTGAGAGGAATGTAACGACTCCATATAAAAAGTATCCTGCAAAATGAGCTGTACGCCAGAATTAGGAAAGGATGATTAAATTCTGTCCAAAACCTTGCAGGTATATTGAAAATAGAATTTACTCGCTCGTAGTGATAGAAAAAAGCAGAGAGCTTCCCTATTTGTTGTTAGATAAAAATTTTCTAATTCCTAAAGCTAATAAGAATAAATATAAAGAGGAAAGTAAAATTATTTCTATAAAGTTAAATTCAAATAATACACGCATGACTTTATCTAAGAGAAGAAATACAAACACACTTAATATGGGGAGTATTTCTTCTCTTTTTTTGTACTTATGAGAGCTTGTTATAACAATCATAGAAGATAGAATAAATATTCCTATGATATATATAAATATAAGCATATTTCAGATAAATCCCCATCTAATTAAATAGTTGGGACCGTTAGTGTTAAAATCATCCACCAGTTACAACATGGAAAGCGCTGCTAATAATAGCACCTCTTACAGCATCTCTTGCAAAACTACAAACAATACCGCTAGGACCGAACATCAAACCGCTGAAAGCTGCTCTGACGAAAACTCCTCTTCCAATCATTCCTTCAACGGCTCCAAAAACATCAGCTTTGCATGCAGATCTCCAAGTTGCTCCTCGGGTACTGAGAGTTCGGAATGTATCAGCATTATATATGTTTGTAGCTCTTGCTATAGAACTCGTTGCAAGTAAAACATGCTTTAGAGTATCATCGATGTTGGTATCATTGTTTATTGTGATATCCAAATTATCAAAAATATTATTGATTTTTACAGAATCATGTTCCTCTTTATCACAAATTTCATATATTTTTGCAATATATTTTTGTCCTTCTATGGGAAAAGCCTTAATAAGACTATCAGTTAGAGCATCCATGGCAGCTCTTGTAGTTACTTGGCATGTTTTTTTCCCTATATCAAATCCATTGTCAATAGATACTTCTGAATCCTCCTCTTTTTGCTGACTTTCTGCAAGCTCTGGTATTTGCTTATAGTGCCTGCTTTTAAATTCTTTTGTAAAGTGTTTAAGATTGTTGACACTTACCTTTTGTGCTTTTACGGAATCCATAGCTTCATTGTGGAGTTGTCCTATAAAAGAATAAGGATTTTTGAATGTGGAAGTGACGGAGTTAGTAGATAAATGTGATACATCATCTGAAGACGTGCAACTTGCAAGACAAATTGTAGTCAAGGCAAAGGCTAATAGTACTAGATTTTTTTTCATTTTGAATTAATTAAAGTTCTTGGCAAAGATATATAAAAAATCTGAAAAATGTAATTTAGTTGTTGTTTTTTTTTGCTGTAGTTATAACGGTAAGAATAATACAACATTCACCCGTCTACATATCTATACAACCGCATAGAAAACTTTACGTTTTTTAACTAAAATCCTTGGCGTATTCCGCACGAGGCATAAGATTTTTCAAAATATCGCAAAAATATACTGCGCTCATTATCAACACTTTGCGATTTTTGCCCCTACAAAATGCTCCGTAAAGACAGCCTTTTTGCCTCGTAATCTCTATGCATTCGGTCATCAATCTGCATGCCTTTGGAGCATAAAAGCATAGAGATTGGCCGACAAAAGCATGCTATTAAGTTTTCAACACGCAAAATGTACCCTGAAAAACGCATATTTGCAGTCTTGTTTTTTCTATTTGAAAGAAAACTCGAGGCAAAACCTGCATGTATAAAAATGAGTGTTCGTGCATTTTTAACAATCATAGCAACCAATGCATGTTCATCTCGCCAAGATGCATCGGCTACATCGTTTCAGAATTATCGGCAGATGTTCTGCCGCCCTCATCAGCCTTATCTTTGGCGTTTCGCGGGTGATGCAGGAGTATCTCCTCGCGCAAGGTCGTGGTATCGATGTGCGTATAGATTTCAGTGGTGCCGATGCTTTCGTGTCCCAGCATCACTTGAATGGCGCGAAGGTCGGCCCCACCCTTCAGCAGTTCGGTGGCGAACGAGTGGCGAAGAGTGTGCGGAGAGATGGTTTTTTGGATGCCAGCCGCCTGGGCTTGGCGTTTCAACATGATGAGAATCATGGTGCGAGTAAGATGAGCACCACGACGATTGAGGAACACATAGTCTTGTTCACCGGGTTTTATCTTCATCAAATTGCGGTCGAGAAACCAAAGACTCAACTCTTTGATGGCCTTGGGTGAGATGGGTACGAGTCGTTCTTTGTTGCCCTTGCCGGTGACGCGGATGAAGCCTTCGTCCAAATAAAGATTGGAAAGCTGCAGGTTGACCAGCTCTGACACGCGCAAACCGCACGAGAACAACACCTCGATGATGGCCTTATTGCGCTGTCCTTCGGGCTTGGACAGGTCGATACTGTTCTCTATCATATCAACTTCTTCTGTGGAGAGTACCTCGGGCAGATGCTCCCCAAGGCGCGGAGATTCCAACAACTCGGTAGGATCTTGTTCGATGTAGCCATCAAGAACCAGGAAACGGTAGAACGAACGAACGCCACTCAGGATGCGAGCTTGCGAGGTAGGACCGATATGGTGTTCGTGCAACTGGCCTGCAAAGTGTTGCAAGTCATCCAAGCGCACGTCCAAGGGGTTTATCTCTTGCTGTTCACAGAACGATAAGAGCCAGCCCAAATCGTTTTGATAAGCAATCAATGTGTTGGGCGAATAATTGCGTTCCAGCTTCAGATAGCGGGTATACGACTTCACGATATCTGTTGTTGTTTTCTTGTTACTTTCCATTTTTATGCGTATTTTTGCATCATACACATCCCTTGCAGGCACACAGATGATTTCGGCTTGACAAGACATGTATGAACGATACAAAGATAACTAAATCATGCGAATTATGAAAGTTCAAATTATCAATGGGCCAAATCTCAATTTGCTGGGAAGTAGAGAGCCAGACATCTATGGCCAGACCGCTTTCGATACATTTTTCAACGACTTGCAAAGCCAATATCCAACGGTAGAACTGTCCTTCTATCAAAGTAACATTGAAGGCGAGTTGATTGATAAAATGCAGGAAGTAGGGTTCACCTACGACGGCATTATTCTCAATGCAGGTGCCTACACCCACACCAGCATAGCCTTGCTCGACTGTATTCGCTCGCTCACAACCCCAGTGGTTGAGGTGCATATCTCGAATGTACACGCCCGAGAGGAGTTTCGCCATAAAAGCATGATTTCATCGGCTTGTCGAGGGGTGATTATGGGGTTTGGACTCAACTCATACCGACTGGCCTTAGAGGGAATTGTTGGATAGTGGACAAGTGTGCAAGTTGACGAGTTGACAAATTAATGGCTTGCTAATATGAATGAACGTGAAATAGTCCAACAAAACAACTATGGATAGTTGACGAGTTAACGAGTTCACAAGTTCACGAGTTAATGGCTTGTAAGAGGAATGATCATGAAATACTCCAACAACAAAACTATCAACTTGTAAACTCGTAAACTTGTAAACTCGTAAACTAAATAACCACCTATGAATACCGAATTAGAACGCTATCTGCTCGCACACATTGATGCCGAAGGTGATTATCTATACCGTCTTTATCGCGCCACAAACATCCACACCGTGCATGGACGCATGGCCAGTGGACATTTGCAAGGACGACTGCTCAAGATGCTGGTAGAGATGATTCGGCCTAAGAATGTTTTAGAAGTAGGTACCTTCAGTGGCTACAGTGCCATTTGCATGGCGGAAGGATTGGGTGAAGATGGACGACTATATACGTTTGAAATCAACGATGAAATGGAGGATTTTACACGTCCATGGATAGAAAACAGTGCTGTGGCGTCAAAGATTCATTTCATCATTGGCGATGCAAACGTGGAAGCTCCCAAGCTAAATGTCGTGTTTGATATGGCGTTTATCGACGGCGACAAGCGCACTTATATAGAAACATACGAAACGGTGTTGAAGCTATTGCGACCTGGTGGATTCATTCTTGCCGATAATACGTTGTGGGATGGACATGTGATTGACCCGCACTATCAACACGATGCACAGACACAAGGAATTGCCCATTTCAACGATTTCATCGCACAAGATGCACGAGTGGAAAAAGTAATCTTGCCCATTCGCGACGGTTTGACCATCATTAGGAAGAAGCCAATCGAATGACAGGAAGCTCCAAAAAAGACAAACAGATGGGTGGTCACTTGATAATCCTTGACTTTCCAAACATATACTGTGCTATATGCAACTTTTGCAAGGTATAGGCAACGGTGAAACTGCCAACTACCGTAAACAGCAAAGCCACCAACATGAAAAGCATTCCTGACGGTTCGAACAACAGGTAAGATTGAAACAGCTTGGAAAGCACCGTAAACATAGGAGAGAAAAGCAACAGGATAAGAGAGTTTCTACCGATGAAATGGGAGATTTTCACCACTTCTTTGGGTAAATAGGGATACAGCCAAAGCAAGAAAGAGATAACGAAATACACGATAAGCATGCCCCCTATGGTATGTCTTTGAAGCGCATTTGGCACACAAGTGGCAACTAATACAACACCTATGAACGACCACCATGCGGGGTGAAATGTATCAACGAATGGACGATGATACAGACGCAATGCGACACCTACACAAAAATACACGGCATTAATCCAGGTAACAAGTCCCAAAAGTGCCAACACCCACAAACAGAACAACACGCCCAACAGCATCCATACACGATGACGACTCGCAAATTGGGCTATTACATAGGTAACGATTCCACACAACATCAGCGTATGCAGATACCAGTAAGGTCCCAAAGGGTATAAAAATAGTTTATCAAGAAACAAGCCAAAGGTGAGCTGCTGAATATGCTCACGAATGGGTAAGATAGATGCCATGACCACATACCCACTCTCCATCAGCAAATAAGGTACGAGAATCCACTGTATATAGCGCAAGAACTGCGGGACAGGCTTCTGTACTTGAAGCAGATAACCCGAAATAATGAGAAATCCAGGCATGTGGAACGTGTACACAAAAGCCTTGGCAACAGAATAACGATTGCCAATATAGACAAGATGAAAGACTATCATCAAGAGAATAAACACACACTTGAGATAATCTAACTCCAAGATTCTTGTCTGGTGTTTTGTTGGAGGAGTTGTCACCATCGGCACAAAATTACGAAAAAAGAATTAATTGTCAACTATTATAATTATCTTTGTCTTCCACAAAGTCTTCCACTAAATTGTACACCCTTAAAATACAAATTTTATGCAAGAGACAAGACAAAACCGCATCGCGCGACTGCTTCAAAAAGAACTCGCCATCATATTTCAATCGCAAACAAGAGCTACCCATGGTGTCATGGTAAGCGTCACCCGGGTACGTGTCAGTCCTGATTTGAGTATTTGCACCGCCTATCTAAGTATTTTCCCATCAGAAAAAGCGGAGGAAATCATTAAGAACATCACTGCAAACGAGAAAACCATTCGTTACGACTTGGGCACACGGGTACGCAATCAACTGCGTATTGTTCCCGAATTGCGTTTCTTCATCGACGACAGCCTTGACTACATAGAACACATCGACGAATTGTTGAAGAAGTAAAACTACGGCTTAGAGCACAAATATTCCAATAGATGAACTTCCCTTTATTTGTCGCACGTCGTTATCTCTTTTCAAAAAAGAGTACGAATGCCATCAATGTCATCTCCATTATCTCCATGATAGGCGTGGCGGTGGCAACGATGGCATTGGTTATTGTGATGAGCGTTTTCAACGGTTTTCATGACTTGGTGGCCTCTTTTCTGACCAACTTCGACCCACAACTCGAAGTAGTTCCCACGGAAGGGAAATCAGCCAATGCCAACGACCCGTTGCTAACGAAGGTTAAACAGCTTCGTCAGGTGGATGTAGCCACAGAAAATGTGGAGGACATGGCAATGGCCATGTATGGCGACAAACTAACCATGGTGACCATCAAAGGTGTGGATGACAATTTTGATAAGCTCACTCACATCAAGGAAATCCTGTATGGCGACGGCGAATATGAATTGCACGCCGGCAACTTGGAGTATGGTATCATCGGCATTCGATTGGCGCAAACACTTGATGTAGGCGCAACTTGGAACGGTTACCTCAAGATCTACGCACCCAAACGGTCAGGACAGCTGGACATGAGTAATCCTGCCAGCGGGTTTGCAGTAGACTCTCTTCTGTCGCCGGGCGTGGTGTTTTCGGTGAATCAAGCCAGATATGACAAGGGACATATACTCACTTCCATTGAATTTGCACGCAACCTTTTTGACATGAAGGGGCGCATTTCCTCACTTGAACTCCGGCTTCAAGAGAACAGTAACCTCAAGGAGGTGAAGAAAGAGATACAGGCTATCGTGGGAAGTCGATACAAAGTGCTTGACCGTTTTGAACAACAAGCGGACACATTCAAGATCATGCAGATTGAGAAAATTATCGCTTATTTCTTCCTTACGTTCATCTTGATTGTGGCATGCTTTAACATCATCGGCTCGCTTTCCATGCTCATGATTGACAAGAAGAACGATGTGGTGACGCTAAGAAACATCGGAGCCAGCGACAAACAAATCACTAAAATCTTTCTTTTCGAAGGCCGAATGATTTCAGTCATAGGCGCTCTCATAGGCATTCTGTTGGGTTTGCTGCTCTGTTGGCTTCAACAGACCTTCGGTTTCGTATCACTTGGGCAAAGCACTGGTAACTTTGTTGTTAATGCTTACCCAGTTAGTGTTCACTATTTAGATATTTTATTGATCTTCATCACGGTGATTGTCGTTGGTTGGATGGCAGTATGGTACCCCGTAAGATACTTTAGTAAACGCCTGCTGACCAATCGTTAAACCATGAACACGCATCCATTTGATGCGTCACCTCATGATGAACATTATAAAAGCCCATACGCCAAAGATGACGTATGGGCTATTTTTATGAGTTTAAGAATTGCAAATAAGCTCGTTTAAAGCGTCAATTTACAAAACAAACACTGCTTAATCCTTAAACTTTGCTGTGATGTATTCACGGTTCAGTCGTGCGATATTAGCAATCGACTCGTTCTTTGGACATACGGCTTCGCATGAACGAGTGTTGGTACAGTTACCAAATCCCAGCTCATCCATCTTGAGAACCATGGCTTTGGCACGCTTGGCAGCCTCTGGACGGCCTTGTGGTAACAGGGCCAGCTGGCTAACCTTGGAGCTCACAAAGAGCATTGCAGAGCCGTTTTTGCATGCTGCTACGCAGGCTCCACAACCGATGCATGAAGCACAGTCCATGGCCTCATCGGCCTTCTCCTTTGGAATAAGGATGGAGTTGGCATCCTGTGCCTGTCCTGTACGGATGGTATTGTAGCCTCCGGCGGCGATGATTTTGTCAAAAGCGCCACGGTCTACCATACAATCCTTGATGACTGGGAAGCCTGCCGAACGCCAAGGTTCAACAGTAATAACATCTCCATCGTTGAAACGGCGCATGTATAACTGGCAGGTTGTCGCACCTCGTTCGGTCTTTCCGTGTGGCACACCATTGATATAGAGTGAGCACATACCACAGATACCTTCACGACAGTCGTGATCGAAAACAAACGGTTCTTTACCATCCTCTATGAGTTCCTCGTTGAGGATGTCAAGCATTTCAAGGAAAGAAGTATCGTCAGGGATATTCTTCATCTCGTGAGTGTCAAAATGTCCCTTGTCTTTAGGACCGTTCTGACGCCAAAAT
>URFI01000099.1 GCA_900547085.1 uncultured Prevotella sp. | reverse complement strand
GACAATCTGCCTCCTGGTCGAAGTAGTTGCTTGGCACCTTCAAGCATTTCTTTTAAGGCTTCCATCTCGTGGTTTACTTCGATGCGCAGGGCTTGGAACAGCTTAGCCATGTCTTTCTTCTCTCGTTCTCTCTTGAACAGTGGTGCTGTGGCTTGAATGAAGTCCTGTGTGGTCACAATCATCTCTTCGGTTCGCGCTTTCACCAGGAGCGATGCGATGCGTCGAGCGTTTTTTAATTCTCCATAGAGGTAGAACACATCGGCAAGTTGTTCTTCGCTATATGTGTTCACGATGTCGGCAGCTGTGATGCTTGCCGTCTTGTTCATGCGCATGTCGAGGGGTGCGTCGAAGCGGAAAGAGAACCCTCGACTTTCGTCATCAAAATGATGACTGGACACGCCTAGGTCAGCTAACAGTCCGTCAATCTGTTCTATTTCGTAGTATCGCATCCAGTTCTTGAGGTATCTGAAGTTTGAGCGTACAAACGTAAAATTGTCTTGTTGCAGCAGTTCATTGCCCGCTTGTTGGATATTTTTCTCTGCATCCAGATCTTGGTCGAAGCTGAACAAGTGGCCATTTTTCCCCAGTTGGCGCAGAATCTGCATGGAATGGCCACCGCCTCCAAAGGTTACATCCACGTAAATCCCATCGGGCTGGATGTTCAACCCCTCAACGCTCTCTTGTAAGAGAACTGGCACATGGTATGTTTCTGCTGTCTTGATGCTCATTTTTATTCAGTCTCTTTGGTTGGCTCCGAGCCTTTGCTCATGATTTCTTGCAGGGCCTTGCCGAACTCATCCGGTTGCATGAAAGGTTTCTCTGTCACGTCGTTGCACCACATCTCTATGGTGTCGTCCATGCCAATGAATTTCACAGCTTGTTCGATATTTGCCATTTTGAGGTAACGCTTCGGTATCAATAAACGTCCATTGGCGTCGAGTGACAACAGCTCAACGTCGGAAACAAACTGACGGAAGATGAGCTGTTCTTGTGCATTCCAGCGTGAAAGGCGTCTTCTTAAGGTGTCTAACTGTGCGTTCCATACCGATTCAGGATAGAGGGTCAAGCACGATTGGAACACGTCCTTCCGTAAGACGAGGCTCTCTTCGCCTGCTGCTTGCAGTACCTTCCTGAACGTTGCTGGCAAGAACACTCTGCCCTTGGCGTCTATCTTTGCTTCTATATTTCCTAAAAATCGCATGTGTACCTCTTTATGTGCATATCGATATTTGTTGTCAAAGATACATATTTTTCCCCACATTTCCCCACTTTCATACATAAAATGACGAGAAAATTGTATTTTTAGTTTATTTAACGTATTTTATTCTCTACAACTTCTCGATTCGATGGCTTCAACTTAACTCAGATCAATCGTTCAAAATGATATCTGTAACTTCCTTGAAACATCTGTTTCGTCGTGTGACAACGGTATAACAGATTAGATAATTTTTGAACATTTTTGCATAAAAAAGCGGCATAATACAAAAAGTTATGTTATTTTTGCAAAGAAAGTTTTTTGACCTAAATGAGTGACGTAACAAAGAAAACCATAGACATCGATGACATCTTGCGCAGTAAACTAGGCGACAAGGCTAAATATGTTCCACATTTTGCAACCCGTTGGCTCAAGAAGATTACCCATCAAGATGAAGTGAATCAATTTCTTTGGGAAAGCAAAGACTTGACAGGAGTTGATTGGCTTGAAGCGTGTGTTCAATATCTGGATGTCTCCTTGGAGGTCAAAGGTAGGGAAAATCTGCCGAATCAACAAGACGGTCCACTATACATCTTCGCATCAAATCATCCGCTAGGTGGTGCTGACGGGGTCGCTTTGGGCGCTATTATCGGCCGACATTATGGTGGCCGCATCAAATACCTGTTGAATGATTTGTTGATGAACCTGCCGGGACTGCGCCCTTTAGGCGTCGGCATCAACAAAACTGGTAAACAAAGTCGCAATTTCCCCGCAATGGTGGATGCGGCCTTCCAAAGTAACAACCACATCATCATGTTCCCAGCCGGCCTCTGTTCACGTAAAATCAATGGTCAAATTCGTGACATTCCCTGGAAGAAAACCTTCATCACCAAGAGTGTTGAATATCAGAGAGATGTGATACCCATTCATTTTGAGGGGCGAAACTCAGACCGGTTCTATCGTATTGCCAATATCTGTAAGGCTCTGAAATTAAAGTTTAACGTGGCGATGCTGTTCTTAGTTGATGAAATGTATCGCAACAGACACAAGACATTCCGCGTCACGATAGGCAAACCGATACCCTGGCAAACCTTTGACAAGCGTAAGAATGCGCAGCAATGGGCGCAGTATGTACAATATAAAGTATACCAACTGCAACCAACACAAACAGCAGAATAGAGATAACTGAAATATCAATCAAGCGTTGAGAGATCTTATTTGAGAGAATCCCATACTCACAATGAATGGTCCTTCTTCGTCAATCCTCTAAGAAACCATGCAAGAAGAGATTATCCAGCCCATCGATAGGGAGCTGTTGAAAGCTGAATTGACGCCTGAGAAGCGGCTCCGGATGACGAACAAAAGCCACAACAAGATTTTCGTGGTCACAGCCCATGACTCACCCAACGTGATGAAGGAGATTGGACGATTGCGCGAAATAGCCTTCCGTACCGCTGGCGGAGGCACTGGAAAGTCCATGGATATTGATGAATTTGATACCTGTGACAACTGTTACAAACAGCTGATTGTGTGGAATCCCGAAGCGGATGAGATTATCGGAGGCTATCGGTATCAGTACGGTTCCAACTGGGAATTGGACGACAATGGGCAGCCTAAGTTGGCCACCAGCCACCTTTTCCATTTCTCCGATAAGTTTCTTCAAGACTACATGCCCTATACCGTAGAGCTGGGAAGGTCTTTCGTGGCGTTGGAATATCAAAACGTGCGCCGCAACACCAAAAGCATCTTTGCCTTGGACAACCTGTGGGATGGCCTCGGAGCACTGACCGTTCTCAATCCTAATCTCAAGTATTTCTTCGGTAAGATGACGATGTACCCTTCTTATATCCGCAGGGGACGTGACATGATTTTGTATTTTTTGAAGAAACATTTTGACGACAAGGACCACCTCATCGTGCCGAGAAATCCTTTGGAGTTACAGGAAGATCCCAAAGAATTGGAAAAGTTGTTCTCTGAAACGGATTTCAAGTCAGATTACAGAATCCTCAACAGAGAGATACGTCAATTGGGATACAACATCCCTCCCTTGGTTAATGCCTACATGGGGTTAAGTCCTACGATGAAACTGTTTGGCACCGCCATCAACAATGGGTTCGGTGATGTGGAAGAAACGGGAATCCTAATCTCGGTAGACGAGATATTGGAAGACAAACGTGTGCGCCATATCGATAGTTTCATCAAGGAGCATCGTGAGTCGCTTGAAATCACTTCGGGTGTCAACAACATCATTTATAAGGAAAACAACAACAAGTCATAAACAGCCAAAAGTTACGATTAGTAGTGACTGGCACGCGCGTGCTTGTTCATCTGTACCATCTTCAATAGTCAGAATTTGCATGATTCAAACAGTAGGAGGTGGCGTATACATTTAGCTAATTCACTATTATTAACTAACAAGAACCAACAGACATGAGAAAAATTTCAATGGCATTACTGGCTTTCGCCGGCATTTTTGGCATGATGTCCTGTACGAAAACTGACAATGCAACAACAGAAGACCTGACAAACTATGTCGAGCCACGCATCGGAACGGCGCACTGTCGTTATTTCCACATGGCTCCCGGTGCCTTACCTTTCGGCATGGCTAAGCCCGGGCCATCAACCAATGGACATTATGGGAATAAATCTGGCTGGGAGGCAACGGGTTATGATTATCGTGACACCAGTATCGAGGGATTCCCCTGCCTGCACGAATTCCAGATTGGAGGCATCACGTTGATGCCCACCGTGGGCAAATTGTTCACCGTACCTGGCGACACTGCCATGACGGACGAGCGTAAAGGCTACCGCTCACGCTTCTCGCACGATGATGAAGTGGCCACGGCTGGCTACTACTCTGTACTACTCAAGGACTACAATGTCACGGCCGAAATGACAGCCACCACGCGTGTTGCCTTCCAACGTTACACCTTCCCGGCCAGCAAGGAGAGCCGCATCCTCTTTGATATCGGTAACCGCCAGGGCGAAAGTGGTGCCGTAAAGGATGCCTCAGTACAGATTAAGGATAATGGAACCGTAGTCGAAGGCTGGGTGATCACCCTGCCTGAGTATGTAAAGAAATACCAGCCGGGCGCCGAAGTCCCCTTGTATTTCCATGCCGTTGTCGACAAGAAACCTGTTGGGGTAGGTACTTTCAACGGCGAAACCGTTAAAGCTGACTCGCTGTCCACTACGGGTTTGGGCGCGGGTGCTTATCTGACGTTCGAGACAACTGATCAGGAAAAGATTACCGTAAAGGTGGGTGTGTCCTACACTTCGGTGGAGAACGCCCGTAAGAACCTTGAGGCTGAGGCGCAGGACTTGGCTTTTGACGAGGCTAAGGAGCAGTCGCATGAGGCTTGGAACGAGCATTTGAGTCGCATTGCAGTTGAAACAACGAACAAGGATGATAAGGTGAAATTCTACACAGGATTGTATCATGCCATCTTGGGTCGTGGTATTGCCAGTGACGTAAACGGCGCTTATCCCAAACACGATGGTACCGTTGGCCAAATTGAGATGAAGGATGGCAAACCTGCTTTCAACCTCTACAATACAGATGCCATGTGGGGAGCACAGTGGAATCTCAACCAAGTTTGGATTATGGCTTACCCAGAACACATGTCAGACTTTATCAGTAGTCACCTGCAGGTGTTCAAAGACAGTGGTTGGCTGGGCGATGGCTTAGCCAACAGTCGCTATGTATCGGGTGTAGGAACCAACCAACTCAGTTTGATGATTGCAGCGGCTTATGCTTGTGGAATCCGTGATTTCGATGTGAATCTTGCCTACGAGGCCTGCCGCAAGAACGAGTTGGATGGTGAGAACCGACCATTTGGTGCTGGAAAGACCGATACCAAACTCTTTGTAGAGCACGGTTATGTGCCACATCAGGACACGGGTGAAGGATCAGACGAAATGTTCATGTTCTCTGCTTCGCACACCTTGGAGTATGCTTTTGGCGCATGGGCTACCGCACAGATGGCCAAGGCATTGGGAAAGACAGACGACTATAAGAAGTTGATGGATCTTTCCAAGGGCTGGGAACGCATCTATGACACGTCAACCAATTTTGTTCGTCCGAAGAAGGCCGATGGCAGCTTCATTGAGAATTTTGACCCGATGCAGGTATGGCGCGGCTTCCAGGAAGGCAACGCTTGGCAGTACACGTTCTATGCACCGCACGATGCCAAAGCGTTGGTGGCTAAGGTGGGTGCCGAAGAGTTCAATAACCGTTTGGACAGCATCTTCACCCAATCGCAGAAGCTCATCTTCAGCGGTGGTACCGAGGTGGGTGCTTTCGCTGGATTGAAGACGCTTTACAACCAAGGCAATCAACCTTGTCTGCACATCTCATGGATGTTCAACGAGGCAGGCAAGCCATCGCACACCCAGAAGTGGGTGCGTGCCATCTTGGACGAGTTCTATGGTACAGATGGCATCCATGGCTACGGTTACGGACAGGATGAGGACCAGGGTCAGTTGGGCGCTTGGTTCGTACAGTCGTCCATCGGTATGTTCGATGTCAAGGGACTCACAGCCGAGCAACCGTCCTTTGGTTTAGGCAGTCCTTTGTTCGACAAGATTACCATTCGTCTGAACAAGGATTATTA
Organism: uncultured Prevotella sp.; assembly: GCA_900547085.1. Lineage (GTDB taxonomy): Bacteria > Bacteroidota > Bacteroidia > Bacteroidales > Bacteroidaceae > Prevotella. The sequence goes on along the minus strand of URFI01000099.1, from coordinate 2,413 downwards.
TAAGGGTGACAAGTTTGTCATCAACGTGAGCAACAACAGCAAGGAGAATATCTATGTGCAGGAATACAAGCTCAACGGAAAGACGCTCAACAGCACTTACTTGCCTTTCGCAACCTTCGCCGAGGGCGGCACGCTGGATGTGACCATGGGTGCCACGCCTAAGGACAAGTATTAGAACCCCCTCTCTTTCGGCGCACCGCAGAGGCGGTGCGTCGCCAAAAGCGAAGCGTGTCAGCCCCTCGGTCAGCCAGGGGTAGGCACGCTTTCCTCATGCTGTCAAGGTTGAACTGTAACTGAAGTGTCGCTATTTTCCTGGCTTCTTCAACTTCGGAAGAACGAATTTGCCTCTACAGGGCGCAGTTCTTCAACGTGCACCAATGAGGGTGTATCAAACAATTCACAAATGAAGAGAATCTCCTCTGAAAATAGTATTTCGGTAATTGCAATTACCGAAAAGGCGACTTAGTCACTTCTAAATGAATAAGATAAGTGACTAAGATAAAGCGCGCACGTACTTTTGATTTCTACTGTTGGGCTTTTCAGGTATTGTCATTTCAAGAAATCCATTCTCTATCAAAGGGTCGATATATCGACTTTTAGCGTTATTACGGTGCTTTAGTCCCAAGTGCGCCATAATCTCCGTGAGACTTTTAGGGCGTTCACAGAAAGCCAATACCTCGTTCATCGTTTCTGTTGACTTAGTCGCTGACTTAGTCACTTTTTCTCCGTCAGTGACTAAGTTAAGTGACAAAGATGGTTGCACCATCACTTCGAAAGCTGTAATTTTACCTACATTGAAGACAGGTTCTGGATTTCCGTTGTCTCTTAGCATGGTTTTGACACGCTGAATGCCTCGATTGAACATATTCACGTATTTCATTCCACGCATAGCTTCAGCGATGATAGGGTTTCGATAATCGTTGACTGTTGGGAAGTTTTCGGGACGAGCTTCTCCATACAAGCCTCCTGCATTGAGAATTTCAATCCGATTACTAAACTGGTATATTCTGATAGGCATGTTAGACTGATAGTCACGATGCATACAGGCATTCATCAGCAACTCTCGAAGTGCTAACTCAGGGTAGTTAAACACAATCTGTTCTCTCAGCATACTCACAGGCATCGGACGTGCTGTGACGATAGCATCTTTCACAAAGCTTTCCAGCTTAGGCAGTATTGAACACAGACTGCCACGAATCTGTCTTTCGTTAAGAATTTCACTTCCTGTGTCCTCTCCTGCGAAATGCACATATTGAACATAACAACCATGCAGGAAGAAAGAGGCATTTTTCCCGAAAAGAATAATGGCGGCATTTGTAGGGCAATCGTTGGCAATGTCATAAAGATGGATTGCTGCTAATTGTTCTTGTAAAGACCGATTATCCGTCATCAGGATACCAGTGTCTATTATCTGTGGGAGATATTCCTGCTTTATAAGCTGGACATCAATATCCTTTAGTGATGAACCGAAACAAGGCATGGCATCGAATGTAGCCATATAAGATGTCCTTTTTTCCAAAAGCACTCTTTCTTCTGACTCTGTGGCAATATCCCGACGCGGTCCTATACGTATAAAGGTGCGTCCACGATAACGAACCGGCGGAATCAAAGCGGGTGACACCTCTACGACAAGCAAATCGCCTTCATCAAACTCAAACTTTTCTACAGACATAATCGGCAAAGGAAGTATATTGCCGTCAGAACGAATCCCCGCTATTTTCTTCATCAAGGTATCATCTACCCTTAGCCCAGATAAAGTTCCATTGTCATGAGCGCCTAAAATAAGATAACCTTTTTTCCGACAGTTCGGTAAATCATTTGAAAATGCACAAATAGCCTCCTGAAACTTATCCATGTCGCCTGTAGAAATTGTACGCTCTATTCTGTAGGTTTCTGTGCTGCGTAAAAGTTCAAGAACCTCATCTTTTGTTATCATATCCTTTACTGTATATTCTCATTAAATTTCAAGCTGTCAAGCATCGGGACGGAATTCGTCTTGCCCATTCTTACAGGTAAATTCTGCCGTAAAATGGAAGGTATTATTGTTAGGATGCTCAAAATTAAGAATTTCATATCATAACTGCAAGCAAAAAAGGTTATTATTGAACAACATTGATATTTTCTTGTATTTGGAGTATTTTTCGTTAGCTATAGTGTATCTTTATGACACAAATCAAGGTGTCTATACCCTGCCGCAGCAAGGTCAATGGGTTTGCCAAGCAAGGTCTATGCTATTGGCAGTCAAAGTCAATGTGTTTGATGGTCAAAGTCAATGTGTTTGATGGTCAAAGTCAATGCTTTTGTAAGGGGCTCTATATCATTGTGTTGTAAAGGATGTTTGTAGAGTGAGCAGCGAGTCGTGGCACTTCCGGCATCAAATAACTGGTAGGGAGATGCCGTTAATCTTCTGATA
>URFI01000098.1 GCA_900547085.1 uncultured Prevotella sp. | reverse complement strand
CAAACAATCGCCCACAGGGGCGGATAACTAAAAATTCCAAATTGATGAAAAAAGCATTGATCGCGGCCTCTTTGGCCATTTTGTCCGCACTACCAGCCAGTGCCGATCTTACGCCTGTTATCCAAAAAGACATGCCTACCGATACAGAGTGGCATGACTTGCAGGTGAACGAGGTGAACAGACTGAAACTGCACACCAATTATTTCGCCTACGAGTCGGCCGAGAAGGCGCTTACCGGCGACCGGAAGGTATCGGCCAACTATCTCTCGCTGAACGGAACATGGAAGTTTCACTTTGCCGAAGCTCCCAACAAGCGGCCTTCGGGCTTCTTCGAAACTAACTATGACGACGCGGCATGGAAGACCATCAGCGTGCCGGGAATATGGGAACTCAACGGCTATGGCGACCCGGTATACCTGAACATCGGCTTCGCCTGGCGCGGACATTTCAAGAACAACCCGCCTCAAGTGCCGCTGAAAAACAACCATGTGGGCAGCTACCGCCGCATCATCAACATCCCCAACAGTTGGGACGGCAAGCAGATTATCGCCCACTTTGGCAGCGTGACGTCCAACATCTACCTGTATGTCAACGGCATGTATGTGGGCTATGCCGAGGATTCGAAGGTGGCCGCCGAGTTCGATATCACGCCCTATGTGAAGAAAGGCGACAACCTGATTGCCTTTCAAACCTTCCGTTGGTGCGACGGCTCGTACAGCGAGGACCAGGACTTCTGGCGGCTGAGCGGCGTGGCGCGCGACAGCTATCTTTATGTCCGCAACGAAAAGGTGCAAGTGAGCAACATCAAACTGACGGCCGACCTGGCGAACAACTACCAAGACGGTGCGCTGTCGGTGAACTTGGACGTGAAGGGAAGTCCCACGGTAGACTTCGACCTGCTAAACGCCAACGGCATCTCCGTGAGCAAGCACAGCGTGGACTTTAAGGGACAGCGTCACGGTAACGTGGCTTTCAACATCAAGAACGTGAAGCCATGGACCGCCGAGACGCCCTATCTGTTCACCCTTGTCACCACAGTGAAGAAGGGCGGAAAGGTGATAGAGGTGATTCCGCAGAAGGTGGGGTTCAGGAAAGTGGAGATTAGGAACAATCAGTTGCTGGTTAATGGGCAACCCATCTATATAAAAGGTGCCAACAGGCACGAGATGGATCCAGACGGTGGCTACATCGTGAGTCGTGAGCGGATGATACAGGACATCAAGATTATGAAGCAATTCAACATCAATGCCGTGCGTACCTGTCACTATCCCGACGACCCACAGTGGTATGAGCTGTGCGACGAGTATGGTCTTTATGTGGTAGCCGAGGCCAACCAGGAGGGTCATGGTTTTGGCTACGAGGATGACGCGCCCACCAAAAAGCCCATGTTTGCTAAGCAAATCCTGGAACGCAACCAGCACAACGTGGAAATGTTTTACAACCATCCCAGTATTATCATTTGGTCATTGGGCAACGAGACGGCCGATGGGCCCAATTTTACCGCAGCATTCGATTGGATTAAGAGCGTGGACTCGTCACGTCCGATACATTGGGAACGGGCAATCAAGGGACCGAACACTGAATTGTACTGCCCCATGTACCTCCCTCAAAAAGCATGCGAGGAATACGCACTGTCCACGGCTAAAGAGGACCAGAAGCCGCTCATACAATGTGAGTACAACCACGCCATGGGCAATTCGGGCGGTGGTTTGAAGGAATACTGGGACCTGGTGCGCAAATATCCCAAGTTCCAAGGTGGCTTTGTATGGGACTTTGTGGACCAAGCTTTGCGTGACACAAAGCGCGGCATCTATACCTATGGCGGCGATTACAACAAGTATGATCCCAGCGACAACAACTTCAACTGCAACGGACTCATCAGTCCCGACCGCGTACCCAACCCGCACATGTATGAGGTGGGCTACGAATACCAGAATATATGGGTACAACCAGTTGACTTGATGGCGGGGAAAATAAAGGTAAGGAATGAGTATTTCTTCCGCGACTTGGGTAACTATGCCCTGCAATGGAAGATTCTCGTGAATGGCAAGGAGGCGCAGAAGGGCACCGTAAGCAACCTACAGGTGCAGCCACAGCAGACGGCTGACTTGACGCTGCCGTACAACTTGGATGAGTTGTTGGCCGATCCGCAAAACCGAGACGTGCAGCTTAACATAGACTTTGCGCTGAAGCAGCCCGAGCCGCTCATGCAAAAGGGGCAGGTGGTGGCCTACCAACAGCTTCCTATAAAAGACTATTATTTAGAAAAAAGCACGAACCCAGAACCCGAGATGGAAACACTTGCATGGTATGGAAATTTGAAGAAAACCAGCAAGAAGAAAGCCAAACAGGTGACGATAGAAAACCAACAGATGTCTATCTCGTTTGACAAGCAAACGGGTTTGATGACGAAATATGTCGTGGGTGATGTGTCTTATCTGGCTGACGGTGGTGTCTTGAAGCCTTGTTTCTGGCGTGCCGTGACGGATAATGACATGGGAGCGGGCATCAACAAGAAGTACAGCGTATGGCGCAACCCTGCCATGACGGTGAAAAACATCAACGTGAAGAAGGTCAAAGGACAGGGAAACAACTCCATGTTGGTGACGGTGGACTATGACATGCCGGGCGTAAAGTCACAGATGACCATTGAATATCTCATCACAATGTCCGGGAAAGTAGAGATTACGCAGACCCTTGTTCCCAACGCAGGTGCCAAGGTTCCCGGCATGTTGCGCTATGGAATGGTGATGCAGCTGCCCTACAACATGGACAAGAGCGAGTATTTTGGCCGTGGACCCATTGAGAATTATGCCGATCGGAAGTTCTCTCAACGCTTCGGTATCTACCAACAAACGGCCGACGAGCAGTTCTATCCATACATACGGCCACAAGAAACGGGTACCAAGAGCGATATGCGCTGGTGGAAACAAACTGGTGAAAAAGGCATGGGGTTGTTGGTTCGTTCGAACAAGCCATTCTATGCTTCGGCCTTGCACTATACGGTAGAGTACTTGGACGATGGTGACGAGAAAGAACAACGCCACATACAGGAGGTTCCGAAGTCCAAGTTTACGAACCTACACATCGACGGTGAGATGGCCGGCGTAGGCGGTATCGACTCGTGGAGCGGCCATGCCGAGGCGCTGGAGGAATACCGTGTGCCGTTTGGACACAAGAAATTCCAGTTCACCCTGACACCCATGGGAAGGTAAGCCGGTACGCCCGGCCTATCTCCTTTCGTGCCCTAGGACTGGCGCAAGAAGGACTTAGGCCGGCGATTTCTTCAGGACGAGCAGCGTCACGGCAGTCAAAATCAGTACAAAGCCAATGGCGATGCTCGTGGTGAATGGCTCACCGAAGACGGTAATGCCGATGCACATGGCCGTTAGCGGCTCGAAAGCGCCGAGGATGGCCACCAAAGTACTGCCGATATTCTTCAGCGCCATGACCAGCGTTACGTTGCTCATGGCCGTCGGTAGCAGTCCCAGCATGAAGAGATAGAAGAGCTGTTGACCCGAATGGATGGGCGACAGTCCGCCTTCCATGAATACTGCGTAGAGCGTAATCATCAGCATAGAGAAGAAAAAAATGTAGAAGTTGACCTTCAGCGATGGCATCCTGCTGATTTTCATCACTGGGTACGAAACCATATAGATGGCATATAGAAGACCCGAGAGCAGCTCGATGCAGATGCCAAGCACAGACACGTTGCCCACACCATGTTCTATTCCCGAGAGAAGGCACACGCCGCCCACGGCGCAGGCGATGGCTATGAAGGTGGTGCGCGAAGGCTGTTCGTGCCTGAAAACCATCATCAGGATGGCAGTCCACACTGGATAGGAGAACATCAACGTGGTGGCAATGCCACTCGACAGGTAGTGATAACCCTTGAACAGTGCGATAGCCGATCCGCTATAGAGCACGGCCAGCAGCATGATTCGTAGCGAATCGCCGAAGCCTATGTACATCCTTCTGCGCTGATACAGCAATATCATCAGCATGAGAAAGCAGCCGATGGCGAAACGATACACCAATATGGCGGGTGTATGCATGCCCGAAGCCAGCAACGGAAGACTGAAAAGGGGAATCAGTCCGAAAGAGGCAGAAGAGATAATGGCTTCTGCAAAACCATGTAGCTTGTTCATTGGATTTTCTTTTTTAGTTGACGAGGTGACGAGTTTACAAGTAGACGAGGTGATAGTTGGCTTAGTTGACGAGTTGACAAGTAGACAAGTAAACGAGTTGAAAGCGTTCTAGTCGACATGTTTACGAGTTCACAAGTTCACAAGTTTATAGCCATTAACTTGTGAACTTGTAAACCATCAACTCGTCAACTTGTAAACTCGTCAACTCGTCAACTCATAAACGATTAATACAGTAGCATGAGTCCTGCGAATGCTGCGTAGCATATCATCCGGATAGGGTTAATCTTTACATATTTTGTCCCGATGAAGGTGGCGCAGAAGAGTGCCACACTAATCCAGAATTGCCATGGGTTTTCAATCATGGAGCCAAAGTTCTCCTCGTTCATGAGCAGCAGGGTGGCAGCGCCAAGCAATCCCACTACGGCAGGTCGCAGACCGCTGAAGACATTCTGTACGGGCTCTGTGTCCATGTATTTCATGAACATTTTACTAATGAGAATCATGAGGATGAGGGATGGCAGCACCAAGGCGAAGGTGGCAGTGGCTGAACCCAGGATGGCCATGGGCATGCCATAGCCCGCGTTGTGCACGGCAGCATAGCCGCAATAGGTGGCCGAATTGATGCCAATGGGACCAGGTGTCATCTGACTGATGGCCACAATGTTGGTAAACTCGGCACTGCTGAGCCAGTGATGGTGTATCACCGTCTCAGTCTGAATGAGCGAAAGCATGCCGTAGCCGCCACCGAAACCAAACAAGCCTATCTGGAAAAAAGTAATGATAAGATAGAGATAAATCATGCTACTCAGTGGGTTTGATGAATTGTCCGTAAATGTATCCACCGATACCTGCGGCAATGATGATGAAAATGGGGTTCACCCCGATGGCCCATATCAGCAGGGCAGAGATGATGGGTATCCAGCAATTGACCAATGAAATGCCGGCACTCTTGGCCAAGTTGAACGTGGGAACGGCAATCAACGCCACCACTGCCGGACGAATGCCATTGAACATGGCGGCAATCCATGGCACATCCATGAAGCGATGGAAGAACATAGCGATTAGCAAGATGATGAAAAACGAGGGCAACGACGCACCCATAGCAGTGCAGATGGCTCCTCGCACTCCTCGCAGCTTATAGCCTATGAAGATGCTGATATTGACGGCGAACACGCCAGGACAGCTTTGTGCGATGGCAATGAGGTCGAGAAACTCGTCCTTGTCAATCCACTTATGCCGATCAACCACTTCTGCTTCAATGATTGGTATCATGGCATAACCGCCGCCAAGGGTAAACGCTCCTATCTTGACAAATGTCTTAAAGAGCGTAAACCATCGCTGGTTGTCCTGCGATGTCTCTACCGTGTTGGGAATTTTGATATGATCGCCCATGCGCTGTAAATGGTAATTGTTACCTAACTGATGAATGCCTTATGTTATCATGTAGTCGACTCGTCAACTCGTGAACACGTAAACACTTCTACTTAACCTGTTTCTCCACCCACTTTCTCGCATTCACAAAAGCCTCTATCCATGGCGTTACCTCGTCCATGTGTCGCTTGTAGGGGTAATAAGCGTTCTGCCATGGGAAGATGGAGCGTTCCAAATGGGGCATCATGGCCAAGTGTCGTCCGTCCTTGGAGCAGATACCAGCCACGCTATAGTCACTGCCATTCGGATTGCCGGGATAACAGTCGTAGCTGTATTTGGCAATGATGTGGTAGTTTTCCTCCCCTTCGGGCAGGCTGAACTTACCCTCTCCGTGGGCAACCCAAATGCCGAGCTTACTGCCCGAGAGGCTTCCAAGCATCACACTGTTGTTCTCAGGAATGGTCAACCCAAGGAATGCACTCTCGAACTTGTGCGAGTCATTGTGCAACATGCGGGTTCTTTGCTGATGTTCCGGATTGATTAAGTTGAGTTCAACCATAAGCTGACAGCCGTTGCAGATGCCCAACGACAGCGTATCTTTGCGTGCATAGAACCTTTCAAGGGCTTCCTTGGCCTTGGGATTGTACAGGAATGCCCCTGCCCACCCTTTGGCCGAACCGAGCACGTCACTGTTGGAAAAACCGCCACAGAACACAATGAGGTTGATGTCTTCCAGTGTCTCGCGACCGCTGATCAAGTCGGTCATCATCACATCCTTCACGTCAAACCCCGCCAGATACAAGGCGTAGGCCATCTCGCGTTCGCCGTTGGTGCCTTTCTCCCGGATGATAGCCGCCCTGATGCCTGATGATGTGCGGCGGTCTTCGTTGAGTTGGTATTGTGAGAGCTTGCCCGTGAAGGCATCGTTGAACCGCAGTTGCAGCGGCTGAGCTTTGTAGTTGCGGTGACGTTGGTCGGCCATTCCATTCATACTCTGCCGCTTGTCCAGCTCGTAAGATGTCTGGTACCACGCCTCTCGCAAGGCATCGATGTCGAACTCGTGCTGCCATTCATTCTTCTTCACAACAATCTTGCGCTCCTTTGGTGTGGGGTAGCCAATCTTGGCATAGCCGATACCCTCGCTTTCTAAGTATTCACGCAGCGCATGCTTGTGTAGGTCAGACACCTGAATCACCACTCCTGGGTTCTCGGCAAACAGGTTTTTCACCACGTCCTCACCGCTCATATCGTACAAGTTCACATGAATACCGCCCTGTTGGTTGGCAAACGTCATCTCCAGCAGCGTGGTTATCAGGCCACCGGCACTGATATCATGGCCAGCCATTACCCATCCTTTGTTGATGAGTGTCTGTATTGCCTCGAAACAGTCGGCAAAGTATTCAGGGTTTTTCACCGTCGGAACGTCGCTACCCACCTTGCCTAAGGTCTGCGCAAAGGCGCTGCCGCCGAGGCGTTGGTCATCAAACGAGAAGTCGATGTAATAGAGTGACGAGTTCTTGCTGTTCACCAAGACCGGCGAAACCACATTCCTGACATCCTTCACCTCGCCCCCCGCACTGACAATAACGGTTCCGGGAGAGATGATTTTCTCGCCATTTGGATATTTCTGGGTAAGCGACAGCGAGTCCTTACCAGTGGGTACGTTGATGTGGAGTGAGCAACAGAAGTCGCTCAAGGCCTCCACTGCGGCATACAAGCGTGCGTCCTCGCCCTTTTGCGCACGGCATGGCCACATCCAGTTGGCTGACAGTGAGACACCTTCCAGCCCATCTTCGAGCGGTGCCCACACGATATTGGTGAGCGATTCGGCCACACTCAGCACGCTACCGGCCTCTGGCGATGCCAATCCAGCTTGTGGAGCATGCCCCAAGGCGGTGGCGATACCCCGCTTGCCGCGGTAGTCCAAGGCCACTACGCCACAGTCGGAGAGCGGCAATTGTATTTCACCCTGACACTGCTGGCGAGCTATCTTGCCCGTTACCGAGCGGTCCACCTTGTTGGTGAGCCAGTCTTTGCACGCCACGGCCTCCAGCTGCAACACCTTATTTATATAACTGTCTATCTGGTCAGCACTATAGGTCACGTCCTCATAGTGGCGCGTAACGGTTTCATCGGTCATGATGGTCTTGGGCGAGTGTCCAAACATCTGTGCCACATCCAGGTCGAAAGGCTTCACGCCATCGGCCTGAACGAATGAGAAGTGGGCGTCGCCAGTGGTCTCACCCACGACATACAAGGGTGCCCGCTCACGCTCGGCGATGGCCTTGACGTGATCCAGATGCCGCTCGTCGATGAGCAGTCCCATGCGCTCCTGGCTCTCATTGGCAATGATTTCCTTGGCACTGAGCGTCTTGTCGCCAATCGGCAGCTTGGTCATATCAATCTCTCCGCCGCAGTCTTCCACGAGTTCAGACAGACAGTTCAGGTGACCGGCACTGCCATGGTCATGGATAGACACCACCGGATTTTCCTTTTCCTCCACCAAGGCGCGCACCAAGTTGTAGGCGCGTTTCTGCATTTCCGGGTTCGCACGCTGTATAGCGTTCAGCTCAATGCCGCTGGTGTAGTGCCCAGTGTCAACGGATGACACGCTTCCGCCACCCAAACCAATGCGGTAGTTGTCGCCCCCAACCACCACGACCTTGTTTCCTTTCTGTGGTTCTTTCTTCAAACAGTCGCGTTTCTTGCCGT
>URFI01000097.1 GCA_900547085.1 uncultured Prevotella sp. | reverse complement strand
GAGCATCTGCCTTACAAGCAGAGGGTCGGCGGTTCGAATCCGTCAACGCCCACACCGAGAGTCTTGTTGTTCTGAGTAATAACGAGACTCTTTTTTATAAACCCATCTGTAGAACGTTATGGTATATCAGACGTTTGTCATTTCTTCCAACTTCATCCCGTTGTCTTGACAATAAAACGTAAAAATGTACGTTATGCAGACGTGCAATGCAAGAAAATCACATTACTCTGTCTGCTGTTGTGGATGGTTGGAACAGCAAGGGCGCAATACGATGTGGCGTTCAGCCATTATTTTGACATGCAACCTTCGTTCAACCCCGCTTCTGTGGGCAAACAGAACAAACTAAACATCAATGCGGCTTACGCCATGAGCTTCGTTGGATTTAAGAACAATCCACGAACGATGTATGCTGCTGCTGATATGCCTTTTTATTTTCTCAAGGCATATCATGGCGGTGGCGTGCAGCTGATGAACGATCAGATTGGCCTTTTTACCCATCAACGCTTGGCTTTGCAGTATGCCCTTCGCTTCAAATTGTTCGGAGGCCGACTTGCGGTTGGCGCGCAAGCGGGCTTGTTGAGTGAGGCGTTTGATGGCACCAGGCTCAATTTAGGTGATGCCAACGACCCTGCCTTCATCAATACAAAGGCCGAAGGAAATGCCTTCGATCTCGGTGCGGGCGTGTATTATTCGCATCGGTCATGGTATGTAGGCGTGTCGGCGCAGCATCTTACTTCACCGCTCATTGAGTTCAATGAGAAAAATCAATTACAAATCGATCCTACATATTATTTAACAGGTGGATACAATATACACTTGAGAAATCCGTTTCTTACAATACAACCTTCTGTGTTGGTTCGCACAGACGGGGTAGCCTACCGTGGCGACCTTACAGCCCGCCTGGTGTATCAGCATGAGAAGAAAATGATGTACGGGGGTGTAGCTTATAGTCCCACCAACTCTGTCACGTTCTTGGCAGGCGGTAGCTTTCATGGCATCGTGCTGGGTTATAGCTACGAGTTGTACACCTCGGCCATCCAACCGGGCAACGGCAGTCACGAACTGTTTGTTGGTTACCAAATGGATGTCAATCTGGCTAAGAAGGGAAGAAACAAGCACAAGAGTGTAAGACTTCTATAATGACCATCGTGGAAAAATGAAATTCAGGAATATGAAGAGAAACATGATATTCGGCTTGGCCGTGATAGGCTTGATGATGCTGACAGGTTGCTTCGGTAGCAAGTCTGCTTCTATGGGTAAAGGCGGCGAAGTAGTGGGTGTTGGCGGAAAAGCCTTCACCGAACCCACACCATACGGAATGACACGGGTAAGCCGTGGCTATTTGAAGATGGGGCTTGAAAAGCAGGATAGCCTTTGGGGCAAGCAGTTGTCGCAGAAAGATATCTCTGTAGATGGGTTCTGGATGGATGAAACAGAGGTGACAAACTCTGAGTATAAACAGTTTGTTGCCTGGGTTCGCGACAGCATCTTGCGTACCCGTTTGGCCGATCCGGCTTATGCGGGTGATGAGACTTATCTCATCACAGAGGACAAAAACGGTGACCCTGTTAAACCTCATCTGAATTGGAAAAAAGCACTTCCCCGCAAGATGAATGAGGATGAGCAACGCGCCTTGGAGAGTATGTATGTCACCAACCCGGTGACGGGCGAGAAGTTGCTCGACTATCGTCAGCTGAACTATCGCTACGAGGTGTACGACTATACGACCGCTGCCTTGAGAAGAAACAGAATGTTGCCCCAAGAGCGTAATCTGAATACCGACCTGACCGTTAATCCTGACGAAGTGGTGATGATTTCTAAGGACACTGCTTACGTAGATGACAACGGACAGATTGTGAGCGAAACCATCAACCGACCACGCTCGGGTCCATGGGATTTCCTCAATACTTATATCGTCAACGTGTATCCAGACACCACCTGTTGGGTGAATGATTTCCAAAATTCGGACAACGAAACTTACCTCCGTAACTATTTCAGCAATCCGGCGTACAACGATTATCCTGTCGTGGGCGTTACTTGGGAGCAGGCCAACGCCTTCTGTGCGTGGCGAACCGATTATCTGTTAAAAGGATTGGGTGGCGAGGCTCGTTATATTCAACGATATCGCCTGCCAACAGAAGCAGAGTGGGAATATGCGGCTCGTGGCAAAGACGGCACGGAGTTCCCATGGGAAAATGAGGCGGTAGCCACGGGTGAGGGTTGTTTCTATGCCAATTTCAAGCCCGACCGTGGCAACTATACCAAGGACGGCAACCTCATTACCAGTAAGGTGGGCATCTACGGTGCTAACTCCAACGGTTTGTACGACATGGCGGGCAACGTGGCTGAATGGACGAGTACCATATATAATGAGGCGGGTGTCGATGCGATGAACGATTTGAATCCGCAGTTGGAGTATAAGGCGGCGTTGGAAGATCCGTATAAACTGAAGAAAAAAAGTGTACGCGGTGGATCGTGGAAAGACCCAGAATCGTACATCAGAAGCGCTTGGCGTACATGGGAATATCAAAACCAACCTCGCTCGTACATCGGGTTCAGATGCGTACGCAGCTTGGCGAACACAACCAGTACTAAACAGAAGAAAGGCAAAAGAAAATGAGTGGATACAGCAAATTCAATATCATTTATCGTCTGCAAAAGTGGATGGACAGTGTTCCAGGGCAGACGTTCTTGAACTATGCTTACAGTTGGGGTGCCTCATTGGTCATCCTGGGAGCTTTGTTCAAACTTACTCACTTGTCCGGTGGCAACCTCATGCTGTTCATAGGCATGGGCACAGAGGTCTTCGTGTTCTTCCTCTCTGCTTTTGACCGTCCGTTTGACAAAACGGCTGACGGTCGTGATATCCCGACGCGAGTGACGGAAGAGTATTTGGAAACGGGGCAGGTAACGTATGACTATGATACGACTCCCGCACAAGCTGTGAATACATCAAGGCCTGCTGCTTCAGCCCCACGTCACGCTGTTGTTGGTCATTCGTCTGCTGCAGAGCAGACCATAGGGGAAGTATCTGCAGAGGTTCCCTTGGGAAGTCAAGTTCAACAGGTTGAGAATGAACAGCAATTGCAGACTTTGGCCGAAGCACAAAACAACTATGTTGATGCGCTGAAACGACTGACGGAGACGTTAGGAAAGGTATCAGAGCAGAGTGTAAGACTGACTCGAGATAGTGAGGAAATGGAAAACCTGAACCGTACGTTGACGGGTATATCCAAAGTTTACGAAATGCAGTTGAAAGGAGCCAGTCAGCAGATAGGCACCATTGACCAAATCAATGACCAAACCCGGAAGATGGCACAACAGATTGAGCAGCTCAACAAGATATATGCTCGCATGATTGAGGCCATGACCGTGAATATGCGTGCAGCCAATCCTGGGTTAGAGCCGTCACAAGAGTAAACAACTCATCAACACACGAGCTTACGAAATCACCAACTTATAACCCCAAGAACTCATAAACTCAACAACTTATCAACTCACCAACTCAGCATGGCAATAAAGAAAAGACCGTTATCTCCGCGCCAAAAGATGATTAACCTCATGTATGTCGTCTTGATGGCAATGCTGGCTCTGAACGTTTCCACGGAAGTCTTAGAGGGATTCGCCGTGGTAGAGGAGAGCTTGAACCGTACAACGGACAACTCGTCAAGGGAGAATGTGTCTATCTATCGTCAGCTCTCGGAGCAGTTCAAGTCAAATCCAGAGAAGGTGCAAGCGTGGTTTGACAAGGCTACGACGGTGAAACGTATGAGTGACTCGCTGTATGATTTTGCGCAACAGCTCAAGGAAAACATCGTCAAAGAGGCTGACGGTCCCGACGGAAACGTGTTCGACATCAAACACAAGGATGACCTTGAGGCCGCCTCGCACGTCATGTTGGCTCCCGGGACAGGCCAGGGAAAGCTACTTTATGAGCGAGTGAATCATTATCGGGAGCAAATTTTGAAGATGATAACCGATGAGCACCAGCGCAAGACGATAGAGAGCAACCTCACAACGCAACTGTCCAAACGCGCCAAGGCTATGGGTAAGAATTGGCAGGAATATATGTTTGAAGACATGCCTGTGTCGGCTGCCGTCACGATGTTATCCAAATTGCAAAGTGATGTGCGCTATGCCGAGGGAGAAGTGCTGCACGCACTCGTGGCCAATGTCGACGTCAAGGACATTCGTGTCAATAAATTGAGTGCCTTTGTCATCCCCGAGTCACGCACCGTTGTCAGTGGTGACCGGTTCTCTGCACAGATTGTTATGGCGGCAGTGGATACCACTCGCCAACCTGAAATATATATAGGTGGACGGAAAGTAAACTTACGAAACAACACATACCAGTTTACTGCTGGTGGTGTTGGCGAGCATTCGTTCAGTGGTTACATCACAATGCGAAATGGAAGCGGCGATGTGATGCGGCGTGATTTCACGCAAAAGTATTCTGTTGTGGCGCCCAGCGCAACCGTGTCGGCTGACTTGATGAATGTGTTGTACGCTGGTTATGAGAATCCCATCAGCATCAGCATTCCCGGTGTGCCGTTAACATCTGTCTCAGCATCGATGACTGGTGGAGGATTTCGTTCAGTAGGAGCTGGTAAGTACATCGCTCGTCCGACAGCTGTTGGTAAAGATGTCACCATTCAAGTGTCGTCCAATTATAATGGTGTATCACGACAAGTGGGCAAATTCACGTTTCATGTGCGCAAGTTGCCTGATCCTATTGCATACATTGCCATGGGAACCGATCGGTTTAAAGGTGGTGGTTTAGCCAAAGCCTCCTTGATGGGAGCCACGGGTATCAACGCTGCCATCGACGATGGCTTATTGGATATCCAGTTCAAGGTGGTTAGTTTTGAAACCGTTTTCTTTGACAGCATGGGCAATGCCGTTCCGATGACTTCCGATGGGGCACGCTTTTCGGCGCGGCAACGTAATGAATTCCGTAAGCTGTCTCGTAATCGTCGGTTCTATATATCACATGTCACAGCAGTTGGTCCTGATGGGTTAACCCGTCGACTGCCTGCGTCTATGGAAATTATCGTCAAATAAATATGGGTGACATCACCTCGACAAGCTGCATAATCAGAAATAAAATGAAGAAGAAATTATTATTCATATCACTGTTATTGTGTGTCGTTCAATTCGCAATCGCACAGCCACCGGCTCGAAGAGCGCAGCAACAACGCGCACAGCAGTCAAGCGCCAATACGATTAGTATGCGCGCACAGCTGTCATATCCTACTGAGGCAAAGATGGCTGAGGATGTGGTATGGCGGCGCGACATCTATCGTGAGCTTGACTTGACGCAAGATGCTAATGCGGGTCTGTACTATCCTGTGGAGCCTATGGGTACGCAAATGAACCTGTTTTGCTACATTTTCAAGTTGATGATGACAGGTAACATCCGTGCATATGAGTATCGGTTGGATGGTAATGAAACGTTTGAAGATTCGGCCAGGGTGAAACCTTTGGCATTTTTAGACAACTATCATGTCTACTATGAGCGTACTGATCGAGGTATTCGTATTGATGATAGTGATATTCCTTCGCGCGAGGTGACCGCTTATTACATCAAGGAGAGTGCTTATTATGATCAAGCTACGGCAACTTTCCACACCAAAGTCTTGGCCTTATGTCCCATAATGAAACGGGTAGACGACTTTGGTGATGGTGCCACATCCTATCCCTTGTTCTGGGTGAAGTATGAAGATTTGGCTCCTTTCTTGTCCAAACAGACCATCATGACGAGCAACCTTAACAATGCCGCCGTGATGAGTGTGGATGATTATTTTACGAAAAACCTATATAAAGGAAAGATTTACAAGACCAACAACATGTTGGGACGAACGTTATCTCAAGAATATCCCACTGATTCGGCCATGGCGAACGCACAGAAGCGCATTGAGGCGGAAATAAAACTCTTTGAGAAGAACATGTGGGGAGACCAGGCTCGCAAGGACTCTTTGGACAGCATAGCCAAGCTCAATCCTAAAGATGTCAAGTCGAAGCGTGTGAAACGTAATCGAAGAGCGGCCGGCCATAAGTCGACAGTCAAAAGCCGAAGAAGTCGTCGCACTTCCTCTTCGTCAAGCAATTCGCCTGCACGTGTAACCGTTAGGCGACAACGTCATTAAAAAAATGATTTTTTTTACTTACTTAATAAATACACAAAGAAATGAGGCCGCCTGCTATGCCGTGGATGAAATACAAAAAAAGTATTATCTCACTCATCATGGTTTTGGCCATGGTAACAGTATTACCAGCTAGTGCACAAGTAAAGTTTGGTGTCAAGGGCGGTATGAACCTCAGTCAGATGTCGTTAGACAAAGATGTTTTCAACACAACCAATCGTGCTGGCTTCTTCATTGGTCCGACTTTAAAGATGGGTTTGCCTGCTCCTGGCCTTGGTTTGGACTTGTCTGCATTGTACAACAGGCAAGAAGCTAAGGTTGAAGGTGTCAACAAAAAGTTCAATACCGTTTTGAAACAGCAGCAACTGATTGTTCCTGTGAACGTAAAATATAGTATTGGGATGGGCAGTGCAGCCAATATTTTCGTGTTTGCAGGTCCGCAGATTGCTTTCAATATAGGTGATAAGGTGAAGAAAATATCAGAGCTTCAAGATCAAGCAGCTGAATGGACATTGAAGTCATCTAACTTCAGTGTTAATGCAGGTCTTGGTTTGACCATCGCCACGCATTTCCAAGTTACAGCGAACTACAATGTAGGTGTAGGAAAGACGGGTGACATTACATGGAAAGGTGTGAAGGAAAGCGTAGAAAACCACAAGACCAAGGCCAACTCTTGGCGTGTAGGTGTAGCCTATTTCTTCTAAGAAAACCGCATATCAGCATAGATTGCTGATGACAAATGAAACTAAAAGGGGAAGCTGCTGCTTGGCAACTTCCCCTCTTTGTTTCTTTTATTGTTGCTTTATCTCAATGATTCATCATCTTATATATTCTTGTCTATCACGTCCTTCATGCGTTTCAATCCTTCAAGCATGAGGCTGCGAGGCATGGCAATGTTAATGCGAATGTAATCTTCACCTGTGGTTTCGCCATACATGGTGCCACGATTCACGAAGACTTTCCCTTCTTTCAGCAATTTCTCAGTTAGTTCATTGCCGGTCATGCCGGTTGCCCAGACATTCACCCAGACAAGGTATGTACCTTCCAAGTCGATGACCTCGAGTTGGGGGAGGTTGTCCTTGAAGAATGTTTTCAGTGCCTGGTAGTTCTCCCAGAGATAGATATTGAGTTGATCAATCCAATCCTCACCCTCGTTGTAGGCTGCCTGCAGGGCGATTACGCCGAACGGATTCACGTCGCACACCTCGTTGATATTGATGGCGCGGTCAATCTTTTGTCGGTCTTCTGCATTGTTGGTGATGATGTTGGCAATCTGTAGTCCGGCAATATTGAATGATTTCGTGGGCGAATTGGTTGTGATGCAATTGTCTTGACACGCTTTGGAAACGGCAGCAAAGGGCGTGAATTCATGACCTGGCATGACGAGTTCGCAATGAATTTCGTCGGCAATTACCTTCACGTTATGCCTGAGACAGATATCGTTCATACGGCTCAGCTCCTCTTGTGTCCACACTCGTCCGGCTGGGTTGTGGGGATTGCAGAGCAAGAACACTTTTGTTTTCTCATCCGTTGCCTGTCTCTCAAAGTCGTCAAAGTCGATTTCATACGAGTTGCCTTTGCGCACCAACGCATTTTCGGCGGTGGTGCAGCCATTGTTGCGGATAGACGAGAAGAAACAATTGTATACCGGTGTCTGTACAAGCACTTTGTCTCCAGGCTCCGTTAGTGCCTTGATGATGGCCGAAATGGCTGGCACCACGCCAGATGTATAGATGATCCAATCGCGCTCGATATACCATTGGTGGCGCCTTTCGAACCACGAAATGATGCTCTCGTAATAGCTGTCAGGCACCATGGTATACCCAAACACGCCATGGTCGACACGCTTTTTCAGTGCTTCAAGGATGCAGGGTGCAGCCTTGAAGTCCATGTCGGCCACCCACATGGGTATCACTCCCTCTTCTTTCGCCTCGTCCCATTTCACCGAGTTGGTGCCGCGGCGGTTCACAATCTCGTCAAAATCGTATTTCATCTTTATTTGTTGTTTGATGGTTTGTTGCGTACAATTATCTCGCAGTTATTGGGTTGCAGCACATGTTCGTCGATGGTCACCGAGCCGATGGCATCGGCCACGATACGTCCAGATGTGGGATTCTTGATGTTAGTCACCGCTCCGCGGATGTCGGCCACGAGGGTCGTCTCCTCAAACATACGGTCGCAATCTGCCCCAAACGTACAGTTTTCCAAGACGAGGTCTTGA